>JACPAV010000012.1 GCA_016180645.1 Nitrospirota bacterium
ACCGGAAAACGGCTCCTGTCTCAACATTCACGGCGTGGAAATGGCCTTCCCTCGTGAAGTGATGTTCACACAGCATGGAAAAATGGCAAAAGTCGAGCTAAGGGCCTCGCGCGCTACCTCCACGCCAGAATGAGCGGGATGTGCGGGGGAGTGGGCCGAGCCGAAAACGGTCCGCTCAAAGAAATCTATCCCGTTGACCTGGTTGGTGCCCTCGTAGATTTGAAGGAGCTTCGCGTCACGATAAAGCTTTTCGACCTGCCCCTCCGAGCGGATCCCGTCCTGCCCCATGAGGAGAATTGCGCGACGAGCATTCTCGACGGCCAGGTCCGACCCGGTGATTTTGGCATGATCACCGAGGCCGGTTGCGTAGTCGCTCTGGCGCTGCCTCCCAGGGTCCATGACACGGTCTGCCATCATCCTGGAAACGGTTGGAATGGCGAAGATTCCCTTTCCGAAAACCAGGCGTTTGACGACCTTGGGGACGAGTGACATCCCAGGAAAATCGGCCGCGCCCATGACGCTCATGAGACCCCAAAGACCGTTGGCCATGGATCCTTCCATGAACGCTGCCCTCGCGGTCATCGCGTTTCGGGCCAGGGCCGTGAGTTCGAACTGAACCCATTGGTGATCGATCAGCGGCCTTCCGGCCACGCGAGTTGTGAACGCGTGATTCAGAGCCAGTTCGAAGGCGCGGCGCGCGACTCCCGCGCCGAAAGCGCCGACACCGCTCCGGGTCAACCCGAGGACCAGCCGAATGATGTCCGCGGGTTCGACCTGTGAATCCACTTTGTTCTTTCGGGGGATCACGCATCGATCGAAAACGAGTTCGACGGCCGGGCAGGCGAGCGTGCCCATCTTCCTCTCCACCCGACCCACCTTGAAGCCCGGCAGATCGGGGGTGACAAGAAAAAGCTGCATATCGCTGAGGGGGCGTCCCGGCTCGGGCGGCGTCAGGAGGACAATGAGATCCGCCAGAGATCCATTGGAAATGAACACTTTGGTTCCAGTCACTTCGTAGCCTGTGGGGACCGGCCTGACACGAGTGCATGTTCTCGCGATGGGGAGCGTGTTTGTGTCTTCCATATCGGAACCGGCGCCCGGCTCAGTGAGGGCCGTCGCAATGAAATAGGGACGGCCTTCCCTCTCCCGCTGGATCGTTTGCGGCAGGATTCGCGCGACGATCTTGAGATCGAGCGTGGCCCCGATGGCGGCGACGCCGAGCATGTTGACGAACAGGAGATTCGCCACACCCGCACATCCGGCCGCGATCTCTTCGGCGATGGTGGGGATTCCGATCATGGGAAGCCCGAGCCCGCCGAGTGCATCCGGAACGGTCGCTGAAAAGAGCTGGAGATCACAGGCCCTGCGCAGCACATCCTGCGGCAGGTATCCGGGCGTCTTGTGCGCCTCACGTTCGATGTCGATCGCGCGCGGTGCGATCACTTCTTCCCGGAATTGGGCAATCTTCGCATGATACCGTTCCAAGCGTCTAATGGATCCGGGCGTGTACTGCTTGACGTAGGCCAGGGTGGGATAAAGTTCTTCGAATCTCGGCCTCGTGGGGGGCAAGTGTCCGGATTTCTCCATGGTGGGATCCGATGCCGGTGAAGTTTCCATCAGGCCGCCACGGAGGAAGCGTGACTTTTGGATGTCGACACCTTTCCCCAGTCCCATGTATCGGGCGTGATGCCTTCTTCCTGAAGCGGTTGCTTGATCACGCGATGAGTGCCCGTCTTTGGAATCGATTCCACCACGCGGATATATCGCGGTAGGGCATGTTTCGGAATCTCCCGAGCCAGTTCGGCGCGGAGCTTCGCTGGATCGACGGTCCCTCCCGGCGCCGGGACCACCACGAGCATGACGTCCTGCTCGCCCAAGTCGGACGCCACGCCGAAGGCGGCGCTCTCAAGAACGGCGGGCCGTCGGTTTGCGGCGCTTTCGATTTCAAACGCGGAGACATTCTCACCCCTGACGCGCATCGAATCGGTTTTCCGCCCCACAAAGGTGAGGTAGCCGTTCCGGTCGCGTGTCATGAGGTCCCCGGTATAGACCCATCCATCTCTGCATTTCTCGCGGCTGGCTTCCGGGTTGCGATGGAACTCGACGCTCAAGTCGATCTTCCAGCCGAGGTAGTGAGCCAACTCGCCGGGACGCCCGATGCCGACATCGTTTCCATCCTCGCCGATGAGCATGTATCGGGTGCCTGGGATGGGCTTGCCCACGGACCCGGGTGGACCATAGCCGAGGTTGAATGTGGCGATGCCGCCGCCGTCCACGGCGCCGTAGGTTTCGATCAGTTGGACGCCGAATCTCTCCTGGAACGGCGCCCACTGTTCTTTCGGGCAGGCGGCGCTGATCATGCGGGTCACTTTGTGCGTGCGGTCGAGTGAAGTCGGGGGCTGTTTCATCAGGATGGAAATCATGGAGCCGATGGAGTTGAAAACCGTGGCGCCGCTCGCCCGCACTTCATTCCAGAAATGGGTCGCGGAAAATCGATCCGAGAAGACCACCCGGGCGCCGGCATAGAGAGAAAGCAAGGTGGTCACCATGAGCGCATTCGCATGGAAAAGCGGGAGGCAGGTGAAGTACACGTCATCATGACTCAGAGTCATGTGGGCCAGAAGCCGCATGAGCTTCGCCTGGGAGCTTCCGTAGCGGTAGACGACGGCCTTCGGATGCCCGGTCGTGCCCGAGGTATACATGAGGAGGCACGCAGCTTTGGGATCCGGTTCGATTCCCCCTTCGATGACGCCCTGCGCACGGGTGACAAAGTGTTCGTACCCCAGAGTATCCGGAGGCGCCGCCGATTGTCGTTCGATGCAGATGATGTGCTTGAGCCGGGGGAGTTTGGATCTGAGCGGGCGCACGGTTTCGACGAGGTCGGAATCCACCAGCAGGAGGTCTACTCCCGAGTTCTCCAGGACGTAGGCCAGACCCTCCGACTTCAGCCCCGTGTTTATGGGGACGCAGGTCAGGCCGGCTTTTTGGGTGGCGAAGAATCCATCGAGCCATTCGGGACTGTTCTTTCCCATGATGCCCACGCAGCCGTTCGCCGGCAGGGCCTCCTGGAGTGCGCGGGCCAGCTTGCCGGAGCGTGCGTCCATTTCGGCATACGTCCATCGTTCGGGCCCGAAGTCGACGAAGATCTTGTGAGGGTGACGCCGGGCCTTCAGGTGGAGTTCCTGCCCGAATGTGCGCTCGGTGCGGAAGGAGAGGGTACGCCGGCCAATCGTTTTGAGGAGCGTACCCAGAGCATCGCCCTGACGGTGTTCCTCCAGCAAGAGGCCCTTGAGTCCCCTGGCGATCATGGCCAGCATCGCGCGGTCGTTTCGGTCCATCTAATTCTCCCGCTCGTAAATGTGAATAGTCAGCGCGGCCTCTTCGAAGCCGATATTGCCGCCCCCGTTTTCCGTGAGGGCGAATCGAGCGTTCCGTACTTGTCGATTCCCGGCACGACCCGTGAGTTGTTCGAACACTTCGTGGAGTTGGGCGACTCCGGTCGCTGCGATGGGGTGGCCGCGGCTTTCGAGGCCGCCGCTGGTGTTGAGAGGAATGCGCCCGCCAAGAGCGGTCGCGCCGCTTTCGGCCAGCTCGCCCCCTCCGCCCGGGGGACAGAGACCCAGCGTTTCAGAGTGGTGGATCTCGCCGTACGCCGTGGCATCGTGGAGTTCGGCTAGGCTGATGTCTTGAGGACCGATTCCGGCCTCCTGAAACGCCTTGTGGGCGGCACGCTGAGCGAGGTCCTCTCCCTCATCGATCGCGCGATGGGTTCCGCTCACGAGCACCGAGCTTCTCACACGTACGCGGGGCCCGTTCCCGCCTGACCGGGAGAGGAAACGTTCACTGCACAACAGCGCGGCCGCGGCGCCGTCGCCGATCGGCGCGCACATCGGGCGCGTCAGAGGGTAGCTGATGTCTTTTTCGCGCAGCACCTCATCGACCGAAAGCGGAACCCGCATTTGAGCCAGCGGGTTCAGACTGCCGTGTCGCCGGTTCTTGGAGGCCACCACGGCCAATTGCCGCTGTGTGAGTCCGTGCTTCTTCATGTGGTGACGGGCGGCGACTGCGTAGACGTCCATGAACGGGGACCGGTCGGAACCGCCGAGCCCTCCCTTCGCCCCACCGCCTGCGGCTTTGCGGAGGGTTCGAAAAAGCTCCGGGCCGTATCGTACGCGGATGGTGAGCGCGGCCCACAAGGCTTCCGCGAGTGTCGACGGCCTACGTTTTCGATTTCCATTCGGCTGCGGGGTCGGGCGGGCAGGAACTTTGTCCAACCCCTGCCGGTGAATCCACGTCTTCGTATCTTCGAGAGTGCGGGGAAGTTCATGTACATCCATCCCGCCGATGAAGCCAACCATCTGGAGCAGGGGATTCGGATGAGAGACTTTTTCGGCGCCGATGACCAGGACGAGGTCCGATGCCCCGGCAAGGATGCGGTGATACGCAACGTGGAGGGCGGTGGAGCCGGAAGCGCAGGCGTTCTCCACATTGATGATGGGCATGCCTTCAATGCCGATGCCGCGGAGGGCCACCTCTCCGCGGATGCAGGCCTGTCCCTCAATGGCTTCCCATCCCGAGTTGGCGAAAACGACGGCGTCCAGATCCTGACCCCGAAATTTCCAGCGCCGGAGGAGCGGCAGAACGGCCTGCTGTGCCAGTTCCCGAACCGAACGGTCCGGATACTTGAAGAAACGGATCATCGAGGTATCCAACACGTAGGCGTTTGTCGGCATGGCTAATCCAGGATCTTGTGCGTGACGTCCAATGTCTTAAGTTCCGCGATGGTTTCGGCCGCCCCGAACGCTTGGGCCGTGGAGATCACTCCCGTGCGTTTGTGTCGCCCGGAAATGAGCCGTTCAGATGCCCAACCTCCGAGAAGGCCAGTGACGACATACGGTCGGCTGCCGAGGAGAACGCTGATCTTGCGATCGTGATCGCCTTCACCCGCGGCCAGCACCACGTAGCGCGTTTTTTCCGACGTCTCCGGCGGGGGAGTTTTTCGGACCCACTCCACCATTTTGTCGCCGATGGGATCGAGGGCGCGCCCGAACACCTTCGACATTCGGGCCCATAGGCGCATGAACGGGAGGGTCGAAGGTAGGATTTCAGAAGCCATGTAAGTCCGGACGATTTTGATTCCCGGTTCCGAAGCGAAATGGAGTGCCTCGCCTCCCGGCATGACAATGGCCGGCCTGGGGCGAACCTCGCCGGGGACCATGACCGGCTCAATCTTGCTCAGGGGATTGGGATCAAGCTTGCCATCGATGAAACTGAAGCCCGGTCGCCTCGCCACGCGAAGGAGCGATTTCGAAGAGGCCACCGTGGGATCACCTTCCGGCGCGTAGAGCACGGTGTACCGGTCCAGATGGGGATATCGTTCGCGCAGCGCATGGGCGGCCGCCTCGCCCAGGCTGTAGTACCACGAATTGGCGTTGACGATGACTCGCTTTTCTTCGGCCGCGCGCTTCCCGTATCGCTCTTTGACGAGGAGCATGAAGTCCTGCTCGCCGGTGGTGTCCAAGTAGTGGGAGCCGGCGTTGAGGGCCGCGCGGACCACGGTTTCGCCGAGCAGCGAAAACGGCCCCGTGATGTTGATGACAACGGCGTGATCCTTGAAGGCTTGGGTCAGGGCCCTTTCCGTGTGTTGCGCCGCGGCGAGGCGGATGGAAGGATCGCGCAATTCGGTTCGGAAAGCTTCCAGCCGTTCCAGACTTCTTCCGCCCATTGTGAAGGGGATCCCCCGGCGCTTCAGTTCATTGCAGGTGAGGCGACCGGTGTAGCCGGTGGCGCCGTAGACGAAAACTCTTGGAGTGTCAGCCACGTGATATTCCCTCCTTCAACATTCCGGTCAAGCTCAAGGCCGTAAGCGTGTCCACGGCCTCCTTCTTTCCCAGCCAGCGACGATTGCCGTTTTGCTCCGCATACACCTGGGCGATGTGTAGCGACATGCCGAGAAGCGCCTCGGCGACGAGTCGCGGGGAGAGGGGGACGGTGAACCCGGACTTGGACGCGGTTTCGAGGTCTTCAGTCAGGTCCTGCACGAATTCGGAAAACGCCTTTCGGATGAGCCGGCCGTACGGGCCTGCGTCATGCCGTCGGAGGATCAGCATCAGGAACATTTCGCGATTCTTCTCAACGGCGTCGAAGAAGATCTCGAAGGCCCGTCGGATTCGTTGCAAGGGGTCGCTTTCAGCGGAGCCATCCTGCAATCCGCGCGCTTTTCGCACTTCGCCGCGGATTTCCTCCACGGCCTGTCGCGTGCCTTCCAGGAAGAAGGACTGGAGGTCATTGAAATAGAGGTAGAAGGTGCCGACGCCCACGCGCGCCTCGCGGGCGACGTCGCGCACCTGGATCCTGTCGATCCGCTTCTTGAGGATGATCTTGCGCCCGGCCTCGATCAGGCTGGTCCGGGTCTTCTCCCTTTGCTCCCTGTTCTTCTCGGCGTTTCGGCCCATGGGAGAAAGAGGGGCTACCGTTGCTCCCAGGCCTGTATATTGACAGAACAAATGTTCATTCAGTCAATAAATATCATGCCCAGTTATTTTGTCAAGGGGGTATCCCGCCTGACTGCGGGGTGGCGTGGACGAGAGGACAAAAGGGGTCTACTAATCTAGTGATGAAGAGCGTGACAATTTCGGCGCTCAAGGCGGGGCTGTCAGCGATCCTCCGGCAGGTACGACGCGGCGAGCGCATCATCATTCTCGACCGACGCGAGCCGGTGGCGGAGATCGTGCCCTTCGAGAAGCGCGGGCAGTCTTCGGAGGAGCGTCTCGTGCGGGAGGGGCGGCTCCGGCCCGCCACCCGCCGGTGGTCGGACCTTCGCTCCAGGCCCCTCGGGCGGAGCATCGGTCTGGGCGAACTGCTGGACTCCGTGCGGGAAGATTCTGAGTGAGATTTTACCTCGACTCCAGCACGATCCTTCGAGCGGTCTTCGGGGAGGCGGGGCCCACGCCTCGAGTGGGCCAGGGTGATCAGGTTTACACGTCTGAGATTGCCGAGGTCGAAGTCTTTCGTACCCTTGACCGGGCCCGGCTTGCGGGCAAGCTCACCGACGCGGAGACGGCCATCAAGGCCAAGGAACTGTCCGAACGGCTCACGGCGGTTCGGCTCGTGCCGGTCGCACGGGAAGTGATCGAAACCGCGCGCGCCGGCTTTCCGGTGCCGGTGCGGGCGTTGGACGCCCTTCACGTCGCGACGGCCCAGTGGCTCCAACGTGAGCTTGGCGAAGATCTCCGGTTTTGGACCCACGACCGCCGTCAGGCCATCGCGGCGCTCGCGCGCGGCCTGAACGTCGAGGGGGTCAGCGTGCAATAGATCGGCGAGCCATGGTCACCTCCCATGCCAGCCACCATCGCAAGAAAATAGATGTATCAAGTCCAGACTTGACCCCAACCCCCCGGATTTCCCGCGCGGCCGGAACGTCGAAGGGGTCAGAGTACAATAGATCGTTGCGCCGTGGGTCAACTCGCAGGCCACACCGCAATCATCCTACTCACAATTCAATGTGCAAAAGTGACCCCGAAGCCCCCCGAAACATGATGCCGTGAATCATGCACCACCTGTCTCCGGGCCGTGTCGCGGCGTCTACTGGGGATTGACGTTCCGCAATTGAGTTTCGGCCTCTTCCAGTTTTTCCTTCAGGCCGACGTCCCACCGGTGGTCCCACGCCCGCGCGACGGAGATGAAGAACAGGGTCGCCATTTGGAGTATCAGGTGCGCGTCCTTGAAATGCCGACTGTCATGGACCTCAACTCGCTCCGGTTTGAAATCAAAGACGCTTGAAAAAGCGGACGAAGTAGGATGCGCGTAAGCACTCAGGTACGAATAAATGTAGTCGTAAAGCGTCGCCAACTTGGTTGCCTCTGCCAGACCACGGAAACCCGTCGGATGCCAGTGATGGCGTTTGAAGCCATGCCGTTTTTCAATCTCCAAGCGCCTGCTTTCCAACTTCTCCTTAATTTCGGGGGTCATGCGCCCCGATTGCACGAGGTGTCTCAGCGAATCGGGGTGGAACTGGTAACGGATGTTCTCCCATTCGCCGAACTCTAGGAAGCGCGCCGCCCGTTCTTCGGTTTTTGAGTCGTCGCTGAAGATGTACGCGACGGTCAGCAACGTTTCGAGCATCGAACGGACGACGCCCATCGCGTCTTCCGGCAACCCCTCGCGGACAAGCGTCACGGCGGCTTCGTACGAACGAAACGTCTTGGCCATCAGGCCGTGCGCTACTCGCTGCGAGAACTTGCTGGCGATGTGGCTCTCTTGCCTCTGGTTGAGCGAGTCCTTGCCGTTGGCGTAGAGGTTGTGAACCGTGATGCCGATTGTGACGGTCGGGAGGCAGTGGGAGAGCTTGGGAGGCCAGTTGACCAGTGGGCTGACGGATTCGGTCGATTGACGAAGGACTTGTTCCGGCATGATAGGTAGGATTCTACTTGATAGGCCGAGAGGGGGGAACGCTCGCTGGCGCGGGAAACGCGCCGCCGCGGTCTCTTGCAGCCTGCGGGGTCTTATTGCAGATTGAGTTATGGGAAGGTAGGGGTCAGTCTTGCACATTGAGTCCCTCTTCTATTTGGCTCAGGTCCCGGCGGCGCGGCGGCTCTATTTCACGCATCCTATCGAATCGTTGTTGAATCAGCGCTTGAGGAGGCTTCTCCGGCATGGTAATCTTCCAGAAGATGAAATCTCGACGCGAAGCCGCTCTCCTCATGAATCCGTCGGTGCGGCGGCAGATCGAGCGCATTGCCAGGGAAAGCGGCGCCCCCATTCACACCCTCATCGAGAGAGCCGTGAAAAAATTCGTACGTGAGTTCGATGACTCCAAGAGGGAGCGCGCGTTCCGGCGTCTCGCGTCCGCCAAGGCTCGTTCGATGGGGATCAAGACCCTTGACGATGTAGACAAACTCGTCCACTCCCTTCGAAGCTAGGACTGTTCCTAAACTGCGCGTCGTTCTCGACACGAATATCTACGTTTCGGCCTACATCTCTACACTCGGCAATCCCCGCAAGGTGTATGACGGCGGAAAGCAGCGGAGATTCGAGACCTTCTGGTCGCCCTTCATCAGAGATGAACTCAGGCGGGTGTGGATTGAGAAGTTCGGGCTATCGGAGCCGTTCTTGACGGAGCGGTTGCGCTCCATCTCGGCGTGGGCGCAGATGGTCGAACCGACCGAAACGCTGGACGTCGTGAAGGAGAGCCCTGACGACAATCGAATACTTGAATGCGCGGTGGCTGCGCACGCCGATTACCTCGTGACAGGCGACAAGGCGCACCTTCTTCCGCTTGGAACACTCCGAAATACGCGAATCATCTTGCCCGATACGTTCATACGAGAGGTCCACAAGGTGCGTGGCGGGTAGCCTGATAACCGTGGAACTTCTTCAAACACCCCGCCTTTCCGCCTTGGTCTGCGGGGTCATTATTGCAGATTGAGTTATCGTCCAAGCCGGCCTACGAGGCGGGGTCGGGGGAGCGAAGGGGGAGGGAGAGGAGGAGGGCTTTGAATTCCTGGTAGGCCCCCTCGGCGCGGTCCAGATCATCCGAGAGGAGGGAAACCAATGGGAGGCCGGTCAGCACGGCCATGATCAGGTCGGCGATGGCGGGGACTTTCGCGTCCAGCTTTTCGTCCGTCATGGTCAGTACGGATCGGATTCCGTCCATGAGCATCTTTCGCCGTTCTTCGATCTGTTGCCGGAATTGGGGTTTCAGTCGTTCGTCCGTGAGGGATCTCGCCAGCTGATCCAGAAACATCGGGAAGAAAGGTCGGGCCTGTTTCATGAGGCTCCAAGTTTCGTCCAGTGCCCATCCTGCGCGTGTGGGCGATGGCCCCAGCTTCGCGGCTGCCTCCTGGATTCGCTCTGAGACGGCTTGAAACAGATGAAGCTGCACCTGGAGGAAGAGGTCGTCCTTGGTTTTGAAGTGATAATGCACGAGCGTCCGCGATACACCCGCCTCACGGGCGATATCTTCAATGGATGTGGCCTGCGAGCCGCTCCTGTTGAAGCAGTTGAGGGCTGCCTGCATGATGGCTTGCGAAGATGCCGCAGACTGCTCGGTTCTGGTGGGGCGTCTCTTCGCATGATCGCTCAAATCGATCGTTCTATCTTCCACTGCTAGTCACCTCCGATATCCTGACTATGCTGACAGTCAAATACATTTCTACAGTCGGCTGGTACCAAAGTCAAGCCTCCATCATCTCTCATAACGTTAATGTACTTGACAAAACATCTGTAATTATTTATATGTCCACTGACTGACATGACAGTCAATATACGTATCATGATTCTAGCAGGGCAATCCGTAACGGGGTTTCAACCCCAAAAGTGGAGGAGGTACACAAGATGAGATACGCTGTCTTAACCCCCGCAGACAATCCGACACGCTACCCCATCATGCCGCTCTACCACCTCGAATCGAGGGAGGCGATGGAAATGCACCGACGGCTGTGTTGGGAACTCAGCGACGCCGAGTACTACATTGTCGTTTTCAACCCGGAGGATCGAAAGTTCGTTGAAAGTTGCGTGCCGCCTCCGCTCAAACCGGTCCCGAGAGCGCCGTTGGTGGCGATCTTTGTTCAGCAACTGACGCTCAACGGCGGGAAGGGGAACGATTCGCTCAATCGCGGATACTTCGAACTGATCGTCTCCGCGATGGCCACGTACCGGGGCAAGCTGGGGACTTACGCCTTGGCGATCCTGATCGAATCGGACATCGGCGCGATGCTGGGCCGGGAGATGTTCGGCACCGCCAAGAAATGCGGTCAATTCGAATACCAGAAAAACGGGAAACGCTTTTCGTGGAAGGCGATCCGGCGGGATATTACTTTGGCCGAGGTAGAAGGGGACTTGGTCGACGGCGAGGTCGATCCGGAAAACATCCGGCGGATCATGGAACAGCCCTCGTTTCACATGCAGCAGACCATGGCCCCGTTCGGAGCGGAGCTGCCGTATGCCTGTGCCCCTCGACTCATGGAAATGCAACTCGGGGTGCGGAGGATTCACCGGATCGCTGCCTGCGAGAATGTTCGATTCGGTTTTCACGAGTCGCCCTTTGATCCGATCTGCCTTTTCAAGCCCAGGGAGATTCTCGCCGCCACCTATGTGAATGCCGACACCGGCATCAATACCGTCCGGGACCTGGAGCCTCTCGATCCGGTGGCGTCTCTCCCGTGGCTCTTCTCGAAATTTGATCCTTTCTAGAGGTAGCAAACAGAGTGAATCCTTGGCGAGGACCACTCGCAGGCATGAAGCCTGCGCCTACCCGGAAATGCACTCACGGTAACCGCGGGCTTCAGCCCGCGTCATCAGGCCGGCGACGCTGAAGGAGGTCCAGATGGTTGATTTCAAACTGACCGATCAACAGAGGGCGCTCGTGGCCCAGGCCCACGAGTTTGCGCGTGACGTGCTCCGACCGGCGGAGGTCGAACTCGACAAGATCGCCGATCCACAGGCCGTGTTCACGAGCGATCGGTTCCGGTCCGTCATGCGCGAAGCGTTCCGCCTCGGCTACCACAAGATGTCGTTTCCCACGCACATTGGCGGTCTTGGACTCGACCAGGTGACGGCCGGCCTGATCCAGGAGGAACTCTTGTGGGGAGCGGCCGGGTTGGGCCAGAGCCTGTTCGTGGCCAACTTCGTTCCGTTCACGGCGTTCCTTAGCGGTAAACCCTCGCTGGTGAAAGAGTTTGCCGAGCCGTACTGCGATGACGCGCAGATGCACTTCAGCGCCCTCGTGGCGGTGGAACCGCACATGGGATCGGATCTTCTCTATCAGTGCGGGCAGACCAGCCGATTCCGAACCACGGCAAGAAAGGTCGGGGATGACTACATCCTCAATGGCTCGAAGGCGGCGTTCGTCTCGAACGGCACGCTCGCGAGCATGTTGGGCGTGACGGTGTCCATGGATCCCGACCTTGGCATCCACGGAACCGGGCTTTTCATCATCCCCGGAGATCTTCCCGGCATCAGCCGCGGCCGGCCCCTCGACAAGCTTGGCCTGCGCTGCCTCAACCAATCGGAGGTCTACTTCGAGGATGTGAAGGTTCACAAGCGGTACCTCGCGATCAGGCCGCGGGAAGGAAATTGGAGCAATTTCGTGAAGAGCTTCCTCTGCTTCGGGCAGGTGGGCGTGGGGAAGACGGCCCTGGCCCTCATGAGATCGGCGTACGAGATCGCCTTTGCGTACGCATCCGAGCGCATCCAGGGCGGCAGGCCGATCATCGAGCACCCCAACATCGCGCTGAAGTTGTTCGATGCGTTCTGCACCATCGAGGCGGCGCGCAACCTGCTCCTCCAGGCGAGCTGGTTCAACGCCACGCGATTTCCCAGCGATCTCACCCACGGCGTGGCCGCCCGCTGCTTTGCCTGCAACAATGGCCCCCGGGTGATCTCGGACATGATCCAGGTCCTGGGGGCCTACGGCATCTCAAAAGAAAGCCCGATCGAGAAGTTCTATCGGGACATCAAGCTGACCCAGATCGAAGACGGCGCGGTGGACACGGTGGGTCTGGAGGCCATGCAGATCCTTCAGGAACAGTCCGCGGTCCAAAGCTTTGCCGCGTAAGGAGGAAAAAATGAACGGAAACCACAAGATCAACGTGCCGAAAGACATCACGCCGCTGGAGTTTTTCACCCGTTTCGTACCGGAGAACTTTCATCGGCGGGTGAAGGACTGCGACATGACGGAGTATCGGCCGCTCAACCTCACCCTCCAATTCCGGATCACGGATATACCCGATGGGGAATTTGGAGTGAAGGTGATAGAGGGGACGAGAATCGAAGCCTTCCACGGGAAGATGCCGAACCCCCAAATCACATATGAATTTCCCTTGGGCCATTTCCGCGAGGCGGTCGAAGGAAAATTGCCTTGGGTTCCCTTGGAGATGGCCTACAACCCCGAGGCGCTCAGAAAAGGTCTCACGTCTGGCCAAGTGAGAGAGCAGATGGAATTGATCGGCGGCGTGAAGGGTCAGGCCGTGGTAAGTGTGAAACGGGAGGATGACCGGGTCGTGGACGTCAAGATGAATTTTCACGGGGCCGACGAACCCGCGATCGTCTTCAACGTAACCCACAAGGTTGTGGAGGGCATTGAGAAGAACGAATACACGGTCATGGAGGCGTTCATGGCCGGGAAGATCAAGCTGGCCGGTCCGCTCGAATTCGCCATGCACGTGATGGCCCTCATTCCGGAGCGCGAGGAGCAGGAGTAGCCCGGCTTGCAGCCCGGCAGGCTACAACTCCTGCTGCGAGTCGGCAGGCTGGCGCGGGTCCTCGCATCGGTGCTGGCCCGGTTCGCTTGGCGAAGCGTGGCTCACCTAGCCCGCAGGCCGTGGGTGGGATCCTCCGAATACGCGGACGAAACCTGGCGACTCCGCGGGTGGGCGCTTCGGACGCTCTGCCAGGAGATGGGCGCGACCTTCATCAAGCTCGGCCAGATCCTCTCGACGCGCCGGGATCTGATGCCGCCCTCCGCCCTCTCGGAACTCGAGAAATTGCAAGATGACATTCCCGGAGTGGACGGCTCCCTTGTCCGCTCGATTTTTCAGGCCGATTTCGGAAAGCCCGTGGAGGCCGTCTTTCGTACGTTCGAACACCAAGCGGACGCGAGCGCCTCCGTCGCCCAGGTCCATCACGGCATCCTGGGAGACGGCACCGAGGTGGCCGTGAAGTTTGTCAAGCCGGGCGTACACGAGCTGATGGAAATGGACACGCGATTGCTGGTCGTCTTCGCCGGAATCCTTTCACGAATTCCCTTCCGCTCGTTCCCATCCCTTCCCGGCCTCGCGGAAACTTTTTGCGAGATGCTCAGAAAGCAAACCGATCTGACGATCGAGGCGGAGAACAATCGGCGTTTCCAGACCCAGTTCCGCGAGGATCGGGAAATCATCCGCTTTCCCAGATTGGTTGATGAATTCTGTTCCCGGAACGTTCTGACGATGGAATACATCCGAGGCGTCAAGCCGACGCGGCTGACCAACGGCGGACATGATCGGAAGAAGCTCGCGCTGAATCTGCTGCTTCTGTACTACAAGATGCTGATGCACGGTTACGTCCACGCGGACATGCATCCGGGGAACATCTGGGTGTCGGCCGAGGGATTCTACTGGGTTTTTGACCTGGGATTGGTCGCCCAAATGGACTGGGAGAAACGGCGAGCCTTCTTTGAAACGTGGGCCTCGCTATTCATGGGAGACGGACGGCCCCTGGCGCACTTGATCACCCAGATGTCCTTGTCCCATGATGTGCGGGACATGGCTGCGTTGGAGGGAGACACGACGGCCTTTCTGAGAAAGAGGAAACTGGATCGGATCGTGGAACTCGATTTCGGCGCCATCATCATGGAGTTCGGGGACATCCAGCGGAAATACGCGATGGTGGCTTCCCCCGAACTCTCGGGGATCGGTGTTTCGCTCTTCGCGTTGGAAGGTTTGGCGCGCTATTTGGATCCTGATCTCAACATCGGGAAGTCGCTTGCTCCGCACCTCAAAAAGTTGCTGCGCAGGCTCTACTTGATGGACCCGAATCGCAAGCCGCCATTATTGCAGCTCCATCACACACGGGAGCCGGCAGGACTAGAAGCCACATGAAGGACCTTCGCGACGCCGTGGCGCTTGTCACCGGGGCGGGGAGTGGAATCGGGAGGGCGACGGCTGTCGAACTGGCCCGGCAGGGATGCCGCGTGGCGCTGAACGATCTGCGAGCGGAATCGCTCGGTCACGTCGAGGAGGAGATCCGGGCGCTTTCCCTCGGTCGAAACCCTCTGGCCGTTTCCGCGGACGTTTCGGACCGCAGCGCGGCCGACGAAATGTGCGAGAAAGTGATGAGGGAAGGCGGACGCGTGGACATCCTGGTCAACAACGCCGGCGTGGGTCTGGTGGGCCGCATGGAGGAAACCTCGATAGAGGACTGGGAGTGGATCATGGGAATCAACTTGTGGGCGCATATCCACACCGTTCGCAAGTTGTTGCCGCCCATGCTCGAAAGGGGGAGTGGACACTTGGTCCATGTCTCCTCCGGTGCGGGGCTCGTGGCCGCGGGACCCTTGCTTGCCTATGCCGTGACCAAATTTGCGGTGGTGGGACTCGCCGAAGCGTTGGCCGCGCAGGTGCGCTCAGCGGGGATCGGGGTGACTGTGGTGTGCCCGTACGCGGTGAAAACCTCGATCATCGACTCGCTCCATTCGGCAAGGCCCTCATCAAAGGAAATCGACGATTTTGCCCACCGCGCGGTGGAGAACGGAATCCCACCGGAAGAGGTCGCCCGCAAGATTGTGCGCGCCATCCGCCGGAACCGCTTCATGGTGTATACGCACCCGTGGTTTCGATTCGCCGTATGGACCAAAGCCCTATGGCCTCAGTTATCGATTCGAATCAATGCCCGCCTGACCGACCGCCTGTATCCCCGGCGATAGCGCGCGCGCCAGCGGGCGAAGGGATTCAGCGCATATCAGTCCTGATATTCCGCTCAATCCCAGTGAAGTCGGCCGCCCTAGCCTCCATGCAAACTGCCCGCTCCTGCTGCGAGGACTTGCATGAGCGGGCGAAGGGATTTCACGATGGTCGTCCTGACGCTCCGTGCAATCCGAAGGTTGTCAGGCTCCTGCCCTCCATGTGGATTGCCGCTCTCCGCTACGCGGATAGCGGGCGAAGGGATTTGAACCCTCGACCCTCGCCTTGGCAAGGCGATGCTCTACCACTGAGCTACACCCGCAATTTGCCTAAGATGCCACTCCCCACGGTCGACTGTCAACGCGCGTTCGCCCTGTGCAGCCCGCACCGCTCAGTGACGGCGAGTGGAAGGGGCATGAGGATTGAGCGCAGCCACTGAGCTACACCCGCATCGTGAGCTGTCAGCCATCAGCTATCAGCCGACAGCAATCAGCCTTGAATGTATGTTTTTTCCGGCGGGTCGTCAACGAGGAAGGATTAAGGTAAAGTCACCTCTCGATGGTCCAAGACGCCAAGCTCATGATCTACGGCGCCTACGGGTACACGGGCGATCTCATCGCGAGGCACGCGTGCAGTGTAGGACTGAAGCCTACACTCGCCGGCAGGGATGACACGAAGCTGCGGTCTCTTGCGAAAGAGCTAGATGTTCCATGGGTCGCCTTCGGATTAGAGGACGCCGGCCGGGTGGCGGAATCGTTGAAGGGGATCAGGGTTGTGATTCACGCTGCGGGTCCGTTCTCGCATACGGCCGGGCCGATGGCGGGCGGCTGCATCCGCGCGGGCGCACATTACTTGGACATTACGGGGGAGATCGAGGTGTTTGAATCACTGGCCCGGGACGACGCGGAGGCGAAGAAGGCCGGTGTGATGCTGATGCCCGGGGTCGGGTTCGACGTGGTGCCTTCCGATTGCCTCGCGCGGCATTTGAAAAACCGTCTCCCGACCGCAACCCACCTGACTCTCGCCTTCCAAGGGCTCAGCGGAGGATTTTCGCGCGGCACGGCGACGACCATGGCGGAAAACATCCATCGCGGAGGAGCGATCAGAAAGGACTCGAAGGTGACGCCTGTTCCTGCGGGCTGGAAAACGAAGAAGGTGGATTTCGGTCGTGGCCGTTCGATCACGTGCGTGAGCATTCCGTGGGGCGATGTTTCAACGGCATTCCACAGCACGGGAATACCGAACATCGAAGTGTATGCTGCGTTCCCAGCGGGGATGCGATGGGGCATGGTTCTATCGCGACCGATTGCGGGACTGCTCGGTTCGGCTCCCGTGCAGAAATTTCTGAAAGGCCAAATTCGAAAACGTCCATCTGGTCCGTCGGCCCGGGCCCGTGAGGAGGGGATCAGCCGGCTGTGGGGAGAAGCTGTGGATGCCAAGTCCGGCCGCAGGATTTCCGCACGGATGCAGACACGGGAAGGGTACTTGTTGACGGCTCTGACGGCGGTTCGCATCGCGCAGAAGGTGCTTGCAGGGAAAGCGCCGGTGGGATTTCAGACGCCCGCGAAGGCGTATGGAGCGGACTTGATTCTGGAGATCGAAGGCTCCGTTCGGACCGATGTTGGCAGCGAATGACGGACGGACGCGGCCTGAAGGCCACGGCTACCGACAGACGGTCGTAACGGGCCTGCGGCTTGCGGACACACATTGCAGTTGGGGCGGGCCGGTCGTATGATGACACCGCAAGTCGCGGAATAGGCTGAGTCAAAGGGGAGGTGGTATGGAGATCAATATCAACGAAAAACTGCTGGACGAAAAACTGACCGGTTTGGAAAAGGCGCGCGCCTGGAGTCCGAGGACGATCTCAAAACTGGAAACAACCATCCGAAGCGCCGAGGATCTGGACCTCTTTCGAATCAATCCCAAAAGGTACGCCTCGGAACGAGGGACGGCTGAGTCGGAAGCGATCGACCTTTTTCTTCACTTGGCCCATCTGGGCCTGTTCCAGATGGATTGGCACATGACGTGCCCCGCCTGCGGGGACGTCCTCCAGAGTCTGCGAAGCCTGAGCCACGTTTCGAGCGAATTTTCCTGCGGACCCTGCAAAATGAACTTCGAAGCCAACCTCGACGACTACATCAGCGTGACCTTCACGATTGCTCCCCAGATCCGGAGGATCCGGTATCACGATCCTGAATCCCTTTCGCCCGAAGATTACGTTTACGGCTACAAATACAGCCAGGATGCGCGATTTTCGGGTGGCCCCCGCGTGGTGGACGGATACAAACCCATGGTGCGATTTGGTGAGCGCTTCCAGCCCGGCGAGCGGAAGTCGATGGGGATGACGTTGACGCCGGGGGTACTCGCGGTGAGGAACTTCGAGTCCGAGAGTTATTCGGCCTTCCTGGAGGTAGCGGAAAGCGGGGAGACGCGTGTTCTTCTCGAATTCATGGAGGGAAGCTGGAGAACAAAACCGCCCCGTTTGGGCGCCGGATCTGTTACGGCCGAAGTGGTGAATCTATCGAGGCGGCCGCAAATTCTTGGGGGACTGAACCTTCCTCCGGGAGACCCCTCCGTCCGTCCCCTCCTGGAATTCGAGCCTTTCCTCTCGGGCAAGGAGCTTCTCACGACGCAAACCTTCCGCGACCTGTTCCGTTCCGAGGTCATCAAGGGAACCGAGGGAATCAGCGTGAAAGACATCACGTTCCTGTTCACCGATCTCAAGGGATCAACGGCGCTCTACGACCGGATCGGCGATTTGAAGGCGTACGCCTTGGTGCGCCAGCATTTCGACAGCCTGGGAAAAGTGATCGTGGGCAATTCGGGAGCTATTGTGAAGACGATCGGGGATGCAGTCATGGCCTCCTTCCTGACCCCGAAGGACGGAGTGAATGCCGCGTTAGGCATGATCAAGGAGATCGACGCCTTCAATCAAACCCTACCGAGCAAAGACATCATCCTGAAGGTGGGCGTTCACAAGGGACCATCCATCGCGGTGACGCTGAACGAGCGGCTCGACTATTTCGGCCAGACGGTGAACATCGCAGCTCGCGTGCAGGGGTTGGCCGAGGCCGAGGAGATTTACGTGACGGACGATGTCTATCGGTCGTCCCAGGTCAAGGGCCTCTTGGACGGCAGGGCCGTCACGCCCCTCAAGGCCACGCTCAAGGGCGTGCGCGACGAGATGCAGGTCTACAAGATCGCGCCGCCGGCCGTGGCGCACTGACAGATTCGTTTCAAGAGATTCGCGTTACTCGCAGGACGCGAATCGGGTATCTTTCGGCGTAACGACCGTCGGAATTCCGTCGCGCGCGAACGTCTCAAGAAAACATCCCCACTGATATTGGACGGCGGGGATTTGGACGTAGACCGTGTGCCCGTTCTGCTGAATCGGATCTTCAAGCCATTGGTCCTGAACTGCGGTGACCATCGATCCATCGCCGGCCGCGACGTTGGACCGAACCGGAAAATCGGACTCAGGGAATCTGTAAAATAGTGCGAGCCCCGCCTCCATCAGGTTATCGATGACGTCTCCCACTCTGGGGAATCCGTAGCCCACGGCCATCGCTCGTTGTGTCGCCCGGCTGAAATAGAGGTCGTCGTAGCCGTGTGGCACGAGCGCATGTTTTGCCGGCACGTCCGGGAGCGGACGCCGGACCAGATGCGGGATAAACGCGATGGGATCCGTTTTCTCGATGAATTGCTGGAAGAGGCCCATCACGGGGTGGAGGACGTCGAGCGTTTCGCCCGGTTTCACGCCGACGGCCAGACTCAGCGTTTGCGCGGCGCCGGGAATCAGGTCGGTTGAGAAGATGAAGTAGCTCCAGTAGCCGCCGCTGCCAGTGGGGAGGATGGCCTGGGTCTCCCCGGAAGTGGCACCGAACAGATTGGCGTACATCGCGCCCATGCTTTGCCCCATCGTGACATGCCGGCTCATATCGAAACGAAATGCCCCATCCGAGCTTGACGCTCCCGGGCAGGTCGAAGCGTCAAGACGAACGGTCTCCACGAATTTCCGTTTGAGGAAAAGTTCGATCACGCCCTGGCGGAAGTTGTCGCGCAGGGCAACCAAGTTTCCGATTTGGAGATAGTCGTAGTCCGTTGCGGTGGGAACCCGGTCCGGCGAGATCGGCATCGCTGAGGCGCCTGCAGCGAAACCGCGCTTCGCGGCCACATACGCCGGACCCTGCCAGGGCGTTTCCGGACCGCCGGGGGTGAGCACGGGTCCGCGATCCACCATTTGCGACGCGATGCCTCCCGACCCGTGAATGTATTCCATGTAGGGAAAACCCGCGGCCGGCATGGCACGCTTGGGTATGGTGAAAACGATCTTTACAATTTCGGTACGCTGGAGGCGCGGCAGGCCGGCGGAATCGAATTCGAAACGGCCGCCCTCGGAACGGAAGGGAGGTTCGCCCGTCTGGAATTGGGGCCACTCGACCGTTCCTTCGAGGTAGCAGAAGTCAGGTTCTTCGTGCGCCAGAATCGGCGGGGTAGCCCATCTTGTTGCGTGTCTTCCCGTGACGGAAGTGGCCATCCGGCGAAGGTCGGCGGCGGGATGATCCGTGGTGAATACCGTAGCTGCGGCGATGGCGTCCGCGGAAAGTTGGCTGCTGGAGTTCAGATAGTCGGCGAGCGGTTTGTAAAGACGCTGTAATTTCTCGCCGTCCGCGATCTGGGGAGTAAGTCCTCGGAGGGCATTTCCGAGCACGTCCGACTGGGCGAGCGGGACGCCATCCGTGTCCGTCACCGTTCGCAGGACGATAGCCGCGTAGGTGGCATCGGGCCACAAAGTCGCTCCCGGCCAGGGGATCATCGTGAGTGTGTTGGCGGACACATAGTTTCCATCGGAAGCGTAGAAACGTGAAAGGGCAGGGACCGACTCGCGATAACCCGGGCTCGATGGGGTAATGTTCAAGAAGAACGCCGTGAAAGGTACGCTTGGCACCTTCTCGGGGTTTGTGACCACCTTTTCGGTTGAAATGGCGCCATCGAACGCAAACGAAACCACCGGATTCAGGGCGAATCCGTCACGCTCTTCCGAGGCGAGCTGCGTGATTTGCCGGACCAGCGAATTCGATTGAGGATTCGGAAAGCGCGACAGGTCGATCGTCCGTGTCGAGGCATCAAGCAGGAGGTCGTTGGGGTAGGGCATCGACCAGAAGGAACCGTCCGACGGATCGAGCCGCATTCTTACCCGTCCCGGATTTTCCTCCGATCGCGAGCATTCGACCGTTGCAAGCGGGAGTATCTCGAGACAAAACAGAAGCCAACCCGTGCAGGAATGTCTCAGCATGAGGACCGATCGCGCCTACTCGTCGGCGTTTCTAATGAGTTGGTAGTAGAAGCGAACGCACTGCGTGAAATCTTCTACGCCGATCCGCTCATCCGTGCCGTGAAACCGCTTGAGATCGGCGGGCCGAAGCGTGAGAGGGAGAAACCGGTAGACGTTATCGCTGATGGATTCGTAGTGGCGGCTGTCCGTGGCGGCGATGAACAATGAAGGCGCGGTCAGGACGCCGGGGAAAATCTGGTGAATGGTTTTCTGAAGAGTTCGGAATGCGACGGAGTCCGCTCGCGACAGACGGGAGGGTTCCGTCTGAGCGCCTGCGGCGAGTGAAACCACGATGTGTGGATCTCGGGCGGTCGCCCGGACGTGTTCCAGGACGTCCTCGATCCGGTCTCCGGGAAGAATCCGGAAATTGACGACCCCACGGGCTTTCACCGGAAGTATGTTGTCCTTGATGCTTCCTTCCAGCATCGTGGCCGCCGTGGTGGTGCGGATCAAGGCGTTGGTCGGGGGCATGGCGGAAAGTTTTCGTGTCAGGAGGGGCTGGAGGAACCGGGCGTTGGCGAAGACGAGGCGTTTCTTGAAATCCATTTCAGGGCCGACAAAATCGAAGAGAAGCTTCGCAGCGCCATTGAGACGGGCGGGCATCGGATTGTTTTCAAGATCGACGATAGCCTGACTCAAGATCCCCGCGGCGGTGTGATTCGGAGGCATGGAGGAGTGCCCCCCTTCGGCCTCAGCGGTCAACAGCACACTGACATAACCTTTCTCGGCGATGCCCATCATTGCGACGGGCGGCTTCACGCCCGGCATGAGGCCGTCCGTGACCATCAGGCCCTCGTCCAGCACAAATTCCAGACGCACGCCCCGCGTTCGCAGGAGCTCGGCGATGTTCGACGCCCCCACCGATCCGCCGAGTTCTTCATCATGTCCGAAGGCGAGGTAGACCGTGCGGTGCGGCTCGTAGCCTTCGGCCAGGAGTTTTTCCACGGCTTCGAGGATCCCGATGACGCCGACCTTGTTGTCCATTGCGCCTCGGCCCCAAACGAAGCCCTGGGCGATTTCACCGGTGTATGGGGAATGGCTCCACGAGGATTCCGTGCCGGGTTGGACAGGAACCACATCCATGTGGCCCATGAGGAGGATGGGAATCTTCTGATCCGTTGCCCCCTTCCACGTGTAGAGGAGACTGTAGCCGGCCACGACCTCTCTCGACAGCTTTGCGTGGACGAGCGGGTAGCTGCTTTCGAGCAGTTTGTGGAATCGGAGGAATTCAGCGGGATCGATCCGGGAAGGATCGGCATGAGAGACGGTTCGGATCTGAATCGCCTGGCTGAGGTGTTGGGACGGGAGCACACCGTCGAGATCGATTTTCGCCGGCTTGACCCGGACCTGCCGGGAGGGGAAACGAACGGCGTTGATCGTGGCGAGCGCTGCGACGCCGAGGGAGGCCAGGAACACGGCGGCAAGAAATTTCCTCCCGCGCTTCTTGTGCTGCCGATACAGTTTCAGCGCGCGCCCCTTGGAATCAGAGGTCCGGCTCGAAAAGTTTCAAAGCCATTTCATCCTTCGGAAAATGGCAAGCATTCCCCCCATCAGTCCGATCGTAAACACCACGATTCCGATAAAGCCGAACGAAGAATCCGCTCCCGGGAGGTGGCGGAAGTTCATTCCGTAGATGCTGGAAATCAGCGTGGGGGGGAGGATCAGGGTGGAAATGATCGTGAGCGTTTTCATGATCTGGTTGGTTCGGGAATCAACCAGAATTCGGTAGGTTTCCTGGGATCCCGTCAGAAGATCGCGCGCGACGTTTGCGGTGTCGGCCAGGCGGTAGACGTGGTCGTAGACGTTTCGGAAGTAGATGAGCGAGCGTTTGGGGACCAATTCGTAGTTTCCACTCGACAACTGGCGGATGACTTCCAGTTGGGGGCCCAGCGTGCCCTTGAGATGGAGGAGGTTGCGCTTGAGGGTGATGATCCGATTCAACGTCCTGGAGGACTGGTCCGAGAAAATCTCGTCTTCCACATGGTCCACCTCGTCCTGGATCCGGTCCATGTAGGGAAAAAGCTCATCGACGGCGTGGTCAAGGATCTCGTGCATGAGGGCCTGGGCCCCTCGGGAGAGGGTGGTGGACACGTTTTTTCGGCAGCGATCGAGGCTGTCGTCGATGGCCCGGACGGGCTGCTTGTGGACGCTGACGATGAAGTTCCGGCCGAGGAACATGTCGATCTCATTCTTGTTGAATCCGCTGTACATGCCGTTCGGAGTGATGGCGTGGAAGACGACAAAGAGGTACCCCTCATAGAGGTCAATTTTCGGGTCGCGAACGTCGCCGAGGCAGTCCTCGATGGCCAGATCGTGAAATGCGAATTTTTCCGAGAGGCTCTTGATTTCGGTCGGACTGGGATTAAGGAAGTCGAACCAGAAGGTGGCGGCGCGGTCGAGGGGAAACTCAGGAACGGCGCCCGCCGGAAGGAGTTCCACCGGGCGGTCGGGTCGAGAGACAACAATGTTCAGCACGCTGATCTCCGTCTTCGCCGTTCATTCTCAAGCCAAGGCTACCATCTCTTCCGTACCCAGGCAATCGGATATCTCTTTCAGCCCGGACCCGGCGCGAGTATAATCGGGCACCCGCGGTCATGAAAAAGATTGGCGCGTTTTTCGATATCGACCACACCATCATTCACCATTCCACCGGCCGCATCTTTACGCTGTACCTGTATCGGAAGGGCTACCTTCAGGAGAAGCATCTTCTGAAAATGGGCTGGTACGAGATGCTCTACAAGATCAACAAGATGGATTGGCAGCGCATGATGGAGTACGGCCTGCGCATTTTTCACGGAATGCGGGTGACGGAGCTGGTGGACCTGATGGACGACTGTTTCGAGAAAGAGATGAAGCCCCAGATTTACACGGATGCCCGAACGCTTATCCAGGAGCATCAGAAGAAAGGTCATGTCGTGGTATTCAACACGGCCACGATCCGGTACATGGTGGAGCGATTCCAGGAGTACCTGGGGATCCACCACGCCCTCTGTTCGAGCGTGGTGATTCACGACGGATTCATTACGGGGCAGGTGGGACAGGTTTGCTACGGGGCGAATAAGGCGAAACTGGCCGTGGAATTCTCGCAGGAGAGGAACGTGGACTTGTCGGAAAGCTACTTCTACACGGACAGTTTGTCCGACCTGCCGCTCCTCGAGATCGTGGGCCGGCCCCGTGTGGTGAATCCCCAGCTTCTGATGAAGCGTGAGGCGCAGAAACGGGGTTGGGAGGTGCTGGAGTTCGAGCGAACCGAGGGAGGAGAGGAAGCCGCGTTGAACCGGGCCAAGTGAACTGGTAGGATAAGACCCCAAGGAGAAATGATGTCGGTATGTTCGATTGAAGAGGCCATCGGAGAAATCCGAAAGGGTCGCATGGTCATCATGATGGATGAAGAGGATCGCGAGAACGAGGGCGACCTCGTCATGGCGGCGGAGATGTGCTCCCCCGAGGCGATCAACTTCATGGCGAAGTACGGGCGAGGGCTGATCTGCGTGCCTGTGACAAGAGACAAAGCCAGACAGCTCGGCCTGTCGCTCATGGTGACGGAAAACACGTCTTCCAACACCACCGCTTTTACCGTTTCGATCGATGGGAAGGACGGCGTGTCGACCGGGATTTCGGCGTTCGACCGCCACCGGACGATCCAGCTGATGGTGGGCGACGACACGAGGGGCGAGGATTTCGCCCGCCCAGGCCACATTTTTCCGCTCATTGCGCGCGACGGTGGAGTACTGGTGAGGGCCGGGCAGACGGAAGGATCCGTCGACCTCGCGCGGCTCGCCGGACTCAAGCCGATGGCCGTCATTTGCGAGGTGATGAACGAGGACGGAATGATGGCACGCCAGATCGATCTCGAACGGTTCGGCAAGGAGCACGGGATCAAACTTTGTACCGTCAAGGACCTGATCGAGTACCGGATGCTGAACGAACGACTCGTGCGAAAGCAGGTCGAGACCCGGCTCCCGACGGAGTTCGGCGAGTTCGATCTCATGGCCTACGAGAACGTCATCGACGGGGCCGTTCATCTGGCGCTGGTGAAGGGACCGATCCACCGCGACGATCCGACGCTCGTCCGCGTTCATTCCCAGTGTCTCACCGGGGATTGTTTCAGCTCACTGCGTTGCGATTGCGGACCGCAGCTCCAGCGTGCCCTCCAGATGATCCACGAGGTTGGGAAGGGCGTGCTGCTTTACTTGAACCAAGAGGGGAGAGGCATTGGGCTTCTCAATAAGTTAAAGGCGTATTCGTTGCAGGACAAGGGGAAGGATACCGTGGAGGCGAATAAGCTTCTGGGTTTCAAACCGGACCTTCGGGAATATGGGACGGGAGCGCAAATCCTGCACGACATCGGGGTGGGCAAGATGCGACTGATGACGAACAATCCCAAGAAGATCGTGGGTCTCGAAGGTTATGGCCTGACCATTGAGGAACGCGTGCCGATTGAAGTTGAGTCGAATTCCCGGAACGTGCGTTACCTCCGCACGAAGAAGGAAAAGCTCGGCCATTTATTGTCTCTCTAATCATGCCCACGATTGTCGAAGGGGATTTGGTTGCCGGCGGACTGAAGTTTGCCCTTGTCGTCAGCCGGTTTAACAAGACCATCTCCCAGAACCTGCTGGATGGTGCCCTTGATGCGTTGCGCAAGCACGGGGTCAAGGACGATGCCGTCACCGTGGTGTGGGTACCGGGTTCATTCGAAATTCCGCTTGCCGCGCGCCGATTCGCGCGGAGCAAGAAAGTCGACGCCGTGATCTGTCTGGGTGCCGTCATTCGGGGGGGTACACCGCACTTTGAATACATCGCCGGCGAGACCTCTTCAGGCATTGCCCATCTGGCTACGGAGTTCGAGATCCCCGTCATCTTCGGCGTCATCACCGCCGATACGATCGAACAGGCCATCGAGCGATCGGGCGCGAAAATGGGCAATAAGGGCTGGGATGCGGCCCTCGCCGCCGTCGAGATGGCGAATCTCCTCAAAAAGATCTAACCGGGCCTCGCCGATGGGGGCGCGTCGCAGAGCACGGGAACTGGCTTTGCAGGTACTTTACGAAAGCGAATTCCGCGCACTTCCCGCCCACTCCATCCTGTCGGAGATTTGCAGTCACAGCCGATGGAGCAAGTCCGAATCCGATCGCGCCAAGGTCCTGGTGGAAGGCGTCGGATCACACGCACGGGAGATCGACGACCTGATCGGCCGGGTGCTCGAGAACTGGCGGCTGGACCGGCTGCACATCATGGATCGAAATGTTCTCCGCCTCGGCGTCTATGAATTGCGATTCTGCAAGGACGTCCCGCCGAAGGTGGCGATCGACGAGGCGATCGAAGTCGCCAAGAAATTCGGGACTGCGGATTCCGGTGGGTTTGTGAACGGCATTCTGGACCGCGTCTTGAGCTCCGGTTCCACCGCGCACCATGTCGCCTAGGCTTTGTCACGAGATGAAAGGCAGTATGCGTTTGGCAACATGGTGCGTACGCCCCGCCCTCATTCGAAAGAATAGATTGGGAGCGGGGCTACTGTACCGCGTCCCAGCGCGGTACCGGACCCAAACATTGTCGGCGCGGTACTCGTGCGCGTCATCCTGACCGTCGAAAGCCTGCTGGACATTCCGGCGGACATGATTGTTCTGCCGCTCTTCGCGGATGAACGGCCGCTGAGGGGAGGGACGGGGTGGGTGGATTGGCACGAGTTGGGCGGTCTCTCGCGGCTCGCCTCCGCGGGCTACCTCACGGGGGCGTACCAGGACCAAATTCTCTATGCGCCGCTGCCCTTCTTCAAGAGCCGGAAGATGCTGCTTGTGGGTATGGGCGACCGGCGCGATTTCACCTACTTCAAGGTCTTCAAGCTCTACCGAAGCGTCATGGAAACGCTGGCCAAGCTTTCCGTGCGCGAATGCGTGCTGGGCCTTCCCGGCAAGACCGGGGGAGACGTGGACTTGCCCCGCTTCGTGGACCGAATGGTCAATGGATTGGTGGATGGAGCGTGGCAGGTGGAGACTTTCCTTGAGCACGGCGTTCTGACCATTGCCGAATCCGGGCCCGTTCGAGAGGAGATCTACATCACGCTTCAGCATACGCGGTCGGAATTGAAGGAAAAGGTTTCGATGGCGGTTATCCGGCACGACCAGCGCCCGAAGTTCGGCGCACCCGGCGCCGAGACGGGACCCGACACCCTCGACGCGGCGATCTGACCGGAGGCATTTTGCGCTTGACATTCCGCGGCATTTTCTGATACCCGTTTCACATGAGTCAACGCGTGTGGGGTAATGCAAGGAGCGTACGGAATGGGGGAGCGCCGAAGATCCCCGAAGAGCTAAGTCCACCCTTGGAAAAGAATCTTTGGCCCGTGCGCATTGCCGCCAATAAGAAACCTCCAAGAACAAATGAGCGGCTCCTACGCACCGTGGCAGCACATGAGAACATTGGGGGCAGGCGTAGAGGAGGAACGAGAAGGTGCATCATTTGTAGGCAAGGGCGATTCGTCAGCAGGGCGGGGTATCTGCTCGTAGTTCTCAGCTTCGCTGTCCTTGGCGCGGCATGCAGCGAGGGTGGGTCTGGCAGTGGGTTCACCGGCGTCGGCCTGAAGCTCCTTCTGAATTCTGAGGTCGGCACCGGCACTTTCCTCCGCGAAGGTGGTACGATCTCGAACCCGGCACGGTCATTGGTGTCTGGCACGGGTGGGTAAATCTAGGAGGAGTTCTTACTTCCGGACCCGCCGCAGCATCGTGGGGTTCAGGTCGGATTGATGTCTTCGCGCGGGGAACAGACAGCGCGTTGTATCAGAAACGGTACGACGGCGCCTGGCAGGATTGGGTAAATCTGGGTGGAGTGCTGACGTCCGACCCCGGCGCCGTCTCGTGGGGGTACGAACGTGTTGACGTCTTTGCTCGGGGAACGGATGGCGCTCTGAAACAAAGGTGGTATGAGAATGGCTGGCACGACTGGGAAGACATGGGAGGCCAGTTGTATGCTCCTTGCCGGATCGGCACATCGTGTAGGTTACCTTCGATTGCACGCCGTTCCGGGGAGAGCGCGGTGCTGCCGTTTCCCTAGCGCCGCGTTGAACAAATGGTTGAGCCGTTAGGTTGGAGGGGTATCGCGGTTCTTCTGACTGGTTTGCTGATCGCCGGGTGCAACAACCAAGTCTCAAATCCACCGAGGGCCGAAGCCAGCTCAGCCGAGGAAAAAGAACCTGAAGTTGTCGACAACGCATGCCCGGGCAAGCCGTATAGTTGTGAGTGCAAGTCGCAACCAGACGACGAGCTTAAGGGGACTTTTCTAGGCAAAGAGTTTGAAGAGATACGATATCCAGGTTCGGTGATCGACCTCGAATTCGGTGGTCCGCATGTAGTCGAATCCAACGACGACTATCGACAAGAACTGTTCGACTACAGGCTCCCCTTGTCATTTACGGCAGGGTTCGCCCAATCCTGTGATAGATTTGAGGGAATCACCTTGCGCCGTACAGACAGGTGGATGCTACCTCCGTCAAAGGTGCAACATGCCAATTCGCCTCCCGTCGTGGTCTACATGTGGTTCGCCCCAGGCGGCAATCCGGAACGTACTCCGGGATACTGCTATTCTGAAGCGTTCCACCTGGAAGGAAATGATTGTACGTACCAGACCGAAATCTATCTCCGAACTGCCGGGCCTGGTGACGTAACAACTTACAGGATTGTTGTTCTGAATTACTTTGAAGACTCGCCGTATGTGGACCAAGCCACAGGAACTTATGTCCGCGATTTCGTTTTCTCCGCCCCTCCTGCCCGATAGGCCCCAAGAAAGTTATCCGCCGTAGAAGTTGCGCGGCCAGGCGTGCTTCTTGAGTTCTTCGAGCACGTCTTCAGACAGAGGCGACCCACCGGAAGCCCGAACGTTTTCCTCGACGTGTTCTGACCGGCGCATACCGGGAATGGTGGTGGAGACCGCCGGAGGGCTGAGGACAAATTTGAGCGCGCCCTGGGCGATGGAGCGAACGTCATCACGAACCAGGAATTTCAATTTTTCGGCCCGATCCACCGTTTCCGTGAGTCGTTTGCCCTTGAAATATCGCCCGCGGAAGTCACCCTCGGCGAACGTCGTTTTGGAGGTCAATTTTCCCGTGAGCCCGCTTTCGTCCAATGGGCAGCGTGCGATGACGCCGGTTTCGTGCTTCCGGCAGGCGGGGAACAGATTCTGCTCCGGAGATTGATCGAAAATATTGTAGATGACCTGCACGCAGTCGATTTCTCCCGTTGCCACGGCGTCGACGCCGCAGTCGGGATCATGATCGTTGAGTGAGAGGCCGAAGAAGAGGATCTTACCCTCCGCCTTCAGTTTCTCCTTGGCTTCCTTCCATTCGTCCTGTGAAGCCCAATCCTTGTGCCAGACGTGATATTGGAGGAGATCCACCTGTTCGAGCTGGAGATTCTTCAGGCTCTTGTCGACGCATTCCTTCACCCACTTCACGGGGAAGGTCTTCAGAATATTGGGATTGTCCGGGGGCCAGTGGTAGTCCTTCGGGGGGACCTTCGTTGCCACGTAGGCCGGCTGTTTCGTTTCTTTGAGAATGGAGCCGATGAGCCGTTCGCTGTGGCCGTCGCCGTACACCAGCGCGGTGTCCAGGAAATTGATTCCCAGTTCCATGGCCCGGATGATGGCGGGCCGCGAGTTTTCGTCCTGCGGTCCGCCCCACCAGGTTCCGCCGATCCCCCATGACCCCAGGCCGATTTCGGAAACGCGCAGTCCGGTTTTTCCAAGTTCGCGATATTGCATCCGGCTACTCCGCCTTGATTCGGAGAAAGCGATCCATGAGCCTCTCGGTGAGTCCGGATGGCGCAAGCCAGTCCAGTCCCGCGCCCAACTTGTTCATCA
The DNA here is from genome assembly GCA_016180645.1 of Nitrospirota bacterium. Taxonomy (NCBI): domain Bacteria; kingdom Pseudomonadati; phylum Nitrospirota; species Nitrospirota bacterium. The sequence continues at coordinate 29,566 of JACPAV010000012.1, forward strand.
TGCCGGGGATGACCAACCGTTCGGCGCCCGACGCTCCTTCGACCACGGCGCGCGCGACCTCATCGGGTGTGTTGGAGAGTCGTGGAGAGGGGCGCCGCAGATCGGCGTTCTTCCCAAATCTCTTCGCGCTTTTCTGGAAGTCGGTGGATGTGATTCCGGGGCACACGGCCATGACATGAATGCCGTACGGCTTGAGCTCGCTTCGGAGGGCGTCCGAAAGGGCGTTCAACGCCGCCTTGGACGCGCTGTAGGTGGCGAACTTGGGAATGGGCCGCAGGCCCGCCATGGACGAGATGTTGATGATCATGCCGGACTTCTTCGATTTCATGATGGGGGCGACCGCGTAGATCATGTTGAGGACTCCAAACAGGTTTGTTTCGAGCATCTCGCGGTGCTCCTCGATGGGGGCGGACAGCAGATAGCCGTAGACGCCGTATCCGGCATTGTTGACCAGGACATCTATGGTTTTGAAAGCTCGCGTGATCGAATCGACGGCCTGCTCGACTTCCCGGGGACGGGTGACGTCCGCTCGGGCCACGTACGCGATCGAGCCGGCCTTCTGAACTTCCGATTGGACCTCCTCCAGCGCGCTCGACGTGCGCGCGATGAGTCCAAGCTTTGCCCCTTCCCGGGCGAAGGCAAGGGCGGTGGCACGACCGATCCCGGCGGAGGCGCCGGTGATCACCACCACGCGATCCTTGAACGTCCACCGCATGCGGACGAGACTATCTTTGCCGTGCCGGGGTTGTCAATGGACGCACGGATTTCTGGTACAATACCGGCGTTACATGGATGCGACAATCATTATCAAGAAGATCCAGGCGTCGTTGGACGGCGCCCGTGTGGATGTAAAGGACCTGACGGGGACGATGGATCACTGGCAGGTCACGGTGACCGCTCCCCAATTCAGGGGCAAGTCCCTCGTGGAGCAACACCGGATGATCTACGCCATACTCCACAACGACATGGAAGCCCAGGGCGGCGGGATCCACGCGCTGTCCATCAACACGGTCATATCAGAGTCGTAACTCCGAAATCAGCGAGGTGAACATGGCACCAACGGAACTCGTCAAGAAAGTCGAAGAGCAGGTTAAGGGGAACAAGGTCATCATTTACATGAAGGGTGAGAAGGATTTTCCGCAGTGCGGGTTCTCCGCGCGGGCGGTGGAAGTTCTCAAACAGTACAACGTCCCGTTCAAAGACGTAAACGTGCTGGAGGACGATGACCTGTGGGGGGCCTTGGAGGACTACTCCAAATGGCCCACGGTGCCCCAGATTTTCATCAACGGCGAATTTGTCGGCGGGTGTGACATCATCACGGAACTCCATCAGAAGGGTGAGCTTCAGAAACTGATTGACAAGACCTAGACGGACTGAGCCGCAGCGGTATGCTCGGCGCGGGCACGATTTGAGTTTCCCCCAACGTCCAAGGACGCACCCATAAAGGGTGCGGCTACCAAGACCGACCGCGTAGGCGCAGGTTTTGTGCCTGCGTCTTCGGGAGCGGCCACGGTCTGCGCCGGCTATTCGGATGTCGGGGGCCTGGTGAGTCGCTCCTTGAAGAAATCCCAGATGGGTTTCATGCCGAAGAGGTACCCGTAGGGAACTTGAAGGATGGGGGTGGGCGAGGTCGGGAAGTCGTTGATCAATTCAAAGTAAGGGTAGATGTCCGGCGCGGTTTCGCAGTGGTACGGCTCGTCGTCGCCCGACTTGTACCAGTCCACTTGGTGGTCTGAAACGAAGGCCCTGAGCTTGGGATCGATGCGCACCGCCAGGTTGCCGGTGCTCGAGCCGCCGGAATGACCAATGAGGCCGACGCGGTCGGGGTCCACATCCTCCCGGCAACGTATGTACCGGAGGCCGAGGAGACTTTCGTACACCCGCAACGAGATCAGGTTGAAACCGTTCAGGAGAAGCGTCCGCGTGACCTCGTGTTCATCTGCGTCGATGTTCATGGCTCGAAGGGTAAGCATGAGGATTGCGTAACCGTGCGCGGGGTATTCATTTCCGTGGAAGGTGTCGCGGTAGATTTCCGCGGTGTCACCGTGGCCGTGGAGGGCGACGATTCCGGGGGATGGCCCGCCTGTTTTCGGAGTAAGGAGGATGCCTTTGAAGGTTCCGACAAGGGGATCTTCGAATAGGAGCGCGGTCTCTTCGTATTCGGCGGATGAGGTTTCCCCGGTGATGGCGACCTTGAGTGGACGGTTGTCCAGTCCTTCCTCAAGGAAGCGCATGTTCAGGCGGTCGAGTAGCATCTCCCGGAGCGTTTCGGCCGGCATCGGTTCGGCAACGATGGGTGTTCGACCCGCCGGGATGTCGGAAAGTTTCCGGTTTAGTTCGTCCTCCGTGATGGGGCTTGCGTACGGGGCGGCGATGGCGGGAAAGGCGAGATAGTCCCCGGTGCAGCTCTTCGAGTCCTCACAGGCCCAGTCCGCGCCCGGCTTATCCTCCACCGTCAGCGTCCGACACCCTTCGGGACGACTTTGGGTATCGGCGGTGCAACCGCAGGATACGGCGAGCGCCGCGAATATCAGGGCTTCGAGCAAAATGGATGCCTGGCGCGAGTCTCCCGCAGGCGTAAAGCCTGCGCCTACCCTGAATGCACATTCTCGGTAGCCGCGGGCTTTAGCCCGCGTGATTGCGCGAGAGGGTCTAGCGACGCTGTCCCGCAGGAAATGGCGGAAGAGGTCAGGGGGCTTGAAGATCATCGAGCACAGACGCTCCGGCCCGGATGAAGATGGGGATGCGATCGAGAGGCACCGGATCTTCGAAGTCCACCGGTCCGGTGAGCCGGCGTGACCGGTTCCAGAAGTCGACCCATTTGCCCTTGGGGAGGTAGACACTCTGTGTGCGCTTCCCCACTTTCCACACGGGAGCGACCAGAATATCGTCGCCGAAAAGGAACTCCTCCCAAAGATCTTTGGCGCGGGGATCATCGGGATAATTGAAGACGAGCGGCTTGGCGATGGGGCGCCCGCTCCGATGCGCTTCCTGGGCGTGGCGGTAGGTGTAGGGCACGAGCGCGTGGTGAAGTTTTACGTACATGCGGTAAATGTCGATCATTTCAGTGTCGTAGCGGGGATTGGTTGGCATGTCCCATGGGGCGCGGGAGCCGACCCCTCCGATTTCCATGATCGGGCAGAAGGCGCTGAACTCGATCCACCGGGCGAAAAGCTCACGATCGCCGAACTGCTCATAGCCGCCCGTGTCGGATCCCCAGATGGGGAACCCGTTGAACGCGTTGTATTGAACCGCAAGGATAGCCGAACGCAGTCCGAGATCGGTCGGAGCGCCCAGAATGTTTTTGCCCGGGATGTCGCCGGCGGAGAATACAGCCCACTGTTGGCTTCCGGCGTAGCCGGCGCGGGGGTAAACGAGAAAGTCGTCTCCGCGTTCGGCTCGCATGATGTCGTGGTGCACTTTGGCGAACAGGACCGGATAGTCGTTGCGCACTTCACGGCCGGTTCGACCATCGCTGTAGATGTCCGTCACCGCGTCGGGAACATCTTCGTCGCCGCGATCCAGCTTAAGACCGGCGAAACCCATCCTGACGAGCGGTGTAATTTTATCGATCCACCATTGGACGGCGTCCGGGTTGGTGTAGTCGATAATGAAACGGGAGCTTGGAGCGAGGAAACCTCCATCCGTCGCCTCGCGATGGGTGTTGACGCCGGTGGCCCAGGGCGCCACCCAGAGAAAGACGTGATAGCCGCGCGCGTTGAGCGCATCGACTATCTGCTGTGGATTCGGAAAGCGGGTCTCGTCCCATACGAGATCGCCGAAACCGGGTTCCTCGGGAATAGGGAGATCCGGAAGATCGCCCGTGGCCCAGGGACGATCGATGGTGTAGTTTCCGACGGGGATATCGAGGGCCTCGTAGTGGGTCACGTCGTCCACCACATCGGCATTCATTTCGATTCCGTCCAGAAGGGCAGGCGGCGCGGTGCGGTGTTCATCCCGCCATCGCCAGTGCTTGAAGGCCCATTCAGGGGGAAGGAACGGGCGGCCCGTGAGGGTGGTGTAGCGGTCGAGAATCCGGTCGTGCGTCGGCCCGCCGATGAAATCGAAAGTCCAGGTTCGGACGCCGGGCGGCATTTCGAACTGGATATCGATGGCTTCGCGCTCGGTGGCGGCGAGATCGTACGTTCCGATGGAAGTTCCCTCCACGTAGATCCCGTAGCCGCGCGAGGTCTGGAAGAACGGAGTGTAGAGCGCCACCGAGTTGGCCACGCGCATCGGGACGATGAGGCCGCGCCTGTCGAGAGACCCCAACTCCGCCGGGATGAACTCGCTGGTTACGGGGTTTGAGGCGATCCGTTCCATCAGGCCATAGATGATTTCGTTGGGTGGGGATTGAAGGCGCAATCCGGCAGCATTGGCGGCGCCTGGCGGCGGGGTGAGATTCAATCGTGCGACGCCGTTGAGAGGGAAGGAAAGTTTCAGCGTCGCATCGCCCGCGGTTGTGGGGCACTGAAAGTGAACGTCGTCACCCTCGCGTTCGAATCCGGAGACGGCGGTGATGGGCACGCGCTTGCCTGCCAGGGAGAAGAACAGGGCAGGTTTCGCGCCCTTCACCTCTCCGTTTCCGGTATGGAAGATCAGTCCACCCTCGGATCGAGAAATCTCGATGGTCGCCTCCGGCCCGCGGATTTCGACCCTTCCGTTCTCATCGGACACGCGCACGCGAGGGAAGGAGGAAGGACAGGCCGATACGAGGATCGAGCTCAAGGCCAGTAGGGCCGCATGTGTTCGGATGAGGGTGCGATGGAGTGAGAAGAACAAGCTCGAACGCGTCAGGCGATCACGCCTGGAAGGAGAGGCCGCAGCCGCAGGAGCTTTTGACGTTCGGATTCTTGAACTCGAACGTGCCCGCGAGAGGATTGGAACCGGCATCGAGGACCGTTCCCTTGAGATAGATCAGGCTCTTCATGTCGATGAATACCCGTACGTTCAGCGGAGCATCGAAAATCTTGTCGGTTGGACGCGCCCGCTTTTCGGGGTCCATCTTGTACTGCATGCCATTGCACCCGCCGCCCACGACACGAATTCGGAGGCCGTAACGGCCGCTCTCGTCCTGCACATTTTTAGATTTTAGAAGATCAATCAGCCGCTTGGCGGCTTTCTCGGTTACGGCGAAGGGTTGTTTCGAATCTCCGGACGGGGGCCCAGGTGTGGGGAGTGATCCGCCGGCCAAAGAATGTTCCGTTGTGTCCATATCAAGTGGGGATGGATGCCATGGGTTGCGGTGGCCGCTCCGGGCTCGTGCCCTCTCCGCCTGAGGCGGACACTTCCCCCATCCTGGAGGTCGGCACCACGTACGGCTTGCGCGTACCGCGATGACGAAGCGGTTGCTCTTCACGAATGAGCTTTTGGAGATACATCAGGCCGTCGGCCAGTGCTTCGGGTCGGGGAGGGCATCCGGGGACGTACACGTCAACCGGAATGACTTTGTCCACGCCGCGGAGGACGGAATAGCCGAGGTCGAAGAGCCCGCCGCAGTTGGAGCAGCTTCCCATCGAGAGGACCCACTTGGGCTCGGTCATCTGTTCCCAAAGAAGGCGGACGCGTGTCGCCATTTTGTACGTGATCGTTCCGGCGATGATCATCACATCGGACTGCCGCGGCGTGGCGCGGAAGATCATACCGAAGCGATCGAGGTCCAATCGCGGCCCGCCGGACTGCATCAGCTCGATTCCGCAGCACGCGGTGGCAAACAGCATGTACCAGAGCGAATTGCTCCGGCTCCAGTTGATGAGATCTTCGAGCTTGGCCACCACCACGGTGCCCGCTTCACTGACCGAATCGCGAATGCCCATCCCGGTTATTATCTCAGAGTTGGGACCAAAGGGCCAATTCGCTCAAGACGACCGCTTAAACAGCAGGCAGGCGTTGGTGCCGCCGAAGCCGAAGGAGTTGGAGAGGGCGTAGCGGATCTCTTGGGCGCGGGGCGTGTTCGGGACGTAGTCCAGATCGCACTTCGGATCGGGAGTGTCGTAGTTGATTGTTGGAGGGAGCATGCGATTCTGAATGGCGAGAACGGTGTAGACGGCCTCAATGGCCCCGGCTGCGCCGAGGGGGTGACCGGTCATCGATTTGGTGGAGCTGACGGCGAGTTTCGCGGTGCGCGGGCCGAAGACCTTCTTGATGGCGGCCGTTTCGTTCATGTCGTTGTATTCGGTGGAAGTGCCGTGGGCATTGATGTAGTCGACCGCCTCCGGACCGACCTGGGCATCGTCCAGAGCCATCTGCATGCAACGAGCTGCGCCTTCGCCCTCGGGCGCCGGGGAGGTCATGTGATAGGCATCTCCGTTGAGGCCATAGCCGACGACCTCCGCAAGGATTTTCGCCCCCCGATTCACGGCGTGTTCCCATTCTTCGAGGACCACAACTGCGCCGCCTTCGGCCAGGATGAAGCCATCGCGCTCTTTCTCGAAAGGACGACTTGCTTTTTGCGGGTCACCGTTCCGAGTGCTGAGCGCCTTCATTGAGCCAAATCCGGCGATGGCCAAAGGGCACACGACCGATTCCGCCCCCCCCCCGAGCATGATATCCGAGGTGCCGTTCTGGATCAGGCGGAAGGCTTCGCCGATGGCGTGGCTGCCCGCGGCGCAGGCCGTGGTGGTGCACAGATTCGGACCCTTGGCGCCGAGCTGGATGGAAACATGCCCGGCGGCCATGTTGGGAATGACGAGGGGGATGAAGAACGGCGTCACGCGCCTGGGGCCTTGTTCCACCAGAGTCGAATGGGTTTTCTCGATCATGGAAAGACCGCCCATGCCGACTCCAATGACGACACCGGCGCGGGAGGCATTGTTTTCGGCAATCGAAAGCTTCGCGTCTTCGACGGCCATCCGGGCGGAGGCCACGGCGAATTGGGAGAAGCGCTCCATCCGGCGGGCCTCTTTCTTTTCGACATAGTTTTCCGGGTTGAAATCCCGCACTTCGCCGGCAATCTGGGTGGGATACGTTGACGCATCGAACTGGCTGATGCGGCCGATACCGGACTTCCCTTCCATGAGGGCCGTCCAGTTCTGGCTCACGCCGGTGCCGAGCGGGGACACGATGCCGAGGCCCGTGACCGCCACCCGCCTGCGCACCGGACCCGGAGAGGGCCGGTTGCTCACTCGCTACTGGGACTGATGCTGCTTGATATAGCCGGTGACGTCCTTGACCGTCTTGATTTTCTCCGCCTGGTCCTCGGGGATTTCAATGCCGAATTCCTCCTCCAGGGACATCATCATTTCCACGATGTCCAGGGAGTCGGCGCCCAGATCGTCCACGATGGAAGAGTCGATCTTCACTTCGTCCACGTCCATTCCAAGCTGCTCTGCGATGATTTCCCTGACGCGCTGTTCGGTGTTTGCTGCTGCTACCATGGGGTTCCTCCCTGTCCCCCGCCCACGTTGGGGCGGGAAACCTTATGGTCACATGTACAAGCCGCCGTTGATGGAAACGACTTGTCCCGTTATGTACGAGGCCTTGTCCGAGGCCAGAAAACAGACGATTTCGGCGACTTCTTCCGGCCGCCCGAAACGTCCCAGTGGAATCTGTTGTTTCATGTTTTCTTTCGCCTTTTCGGGGAGCTTCTCCGTCATTTCGGTTTCCACGAAGCCCGGGGCCACCGCGTTCACGGTGATCTCGCGTCCGGCCAGCTCCCGCGCCAGCGATTTCGTGAAACCCACGAGGCCCATCTTGGACGCCGCGTAGTTCGTCTGCCCGACGTTTCCGAAGAGCCCGGAAACGGACGCAATGTTGATGATGCGTCCCCAGCGTTTTTTCATCATACCCTTGGCAACCGCCCGACTCAGGGCGAAGGCCCCTTTCAAATTGGTTCGCATGACTTCATCCCATTCGTCATCCGACATCCGGATGAAGAGATTGTCCTTGGTGACGCCCGCATTGTTCACGAGAATTTGAACGCCTCCCCATTGTCCGTCAAGTTCGAGGCACATCTTCCGAGCCTCGCCGGTATCCGCCACGTCGAACCCGTAGGCGCGCGCTTCCGCTCCGGCCGATTTCAGCTCCTGCACGACCCGATCCGCCGAGTCTTTGTTCGACCTGAACGTGAACGCCACCTTGGCCCCTCTTGCGGAGAGAAGTCGAACGATCTCCCGACCGATGCCCCGGCTTCCCCCGCTGACGAGGGCCACCCGGCCCGACAGGGGTTTTTCGGGGGTCGCATTCACACTCGATTCAGGCGGCATGAGACGTGTACGCCGTGGAGAGGGCCTGCCTCAGTTTTTCGTTCCATCCCGCCGACTCCATGGCAATGCATGCGGCCTGGGGGGCGATACGGCGGACGAGGCCCGTCAGGACCTGGCCTGGGCCGACTTCCAAGAAAATCTCCACGCCCGTTTCGCTCATGTGCTTGATCGTATCTTCCCATAGCACAGGCGACACGATTTGTTGAGTCAGCCGGCGGCGGGCCTCCTGAGCAAAAGAGGCGTCATCCGGCGCCGGGTGAGGACGGGCCGTAACATTCGAGTAGACCGGGATCGCAGGTTTCCGGAAGGTGAACCGCGCAAGCAGCTCCTGCATGCGGTCCGCGGCGGGCTGCATCAGGGAGCAGTGGAAGGGGGCGCTCACGGAGAGGGGAATCACCCTCTTGGCGCCCCGCCCGCGGGCTTCTTCACCCGCCTTCTTGACCGCCGCCGCCTCTCCGGCAATGACAATCTGTCCGCTCCCGTTATAGTTGGCGGGGGAGACGACGCCGTTTCCGGAGGACACACTGCGGCAAACCTCGTCCAGCGCCGCACGATCGAGTCCCAGCACGGCCGCCATGGCGCCCCGACCGGGCGGAACCGCATCCTGCATATACCGGCCACGCTCCCTCACGCATTGGAGGGCATCGGCGAATTCCATCGCTCCGGCGGCCACGAGGGCCGAAAACTCTCCGAGACTGTGCCCTGCGCATGCGGTGGGCGTGAGGTCGAAACTCTTTCTGAGATGCTGGAGCGCGGCCACGCTTGCCGCGAGGATGGCCGGCTGGGTATTCGCGGTGAGGGTGAGTTCCGATTCCGGCCCCTCAAACATGAGTTTAAGGAGGGCGGTGCCGAGGGCCGGATCGACCCGCTCCAGGAGGGCACGGCAGTCGGCGTCCGTGTCGTACAGCGATTTCGCCATGCCGACGTACTGGCTCCCCTGGCCGGGGAAGATGAGCGCAATTTTTCTACTTACCATCGGAGGGTCATCGCGCCCCACGTCAGCCCTCCGCCCATGGCCGCCAGGATCACGACATCTCCTTCGCGCAGGCGGCCTTCTCGTGAGGCTTCATCCAAGGCGATCGGCAGGGAAGCGGCCGACGTGTTGCCGTACTTGTCGATATTCACGAACACCTGGTCGTCCTTGAATCCGAGTCTTTCCTGAATGGATCGGATGATCCGGAGATTGGCCTGGTGAATCATCAGGAGGCGCACGGTGTCGGGCTTGAGGCCGTTGCGTTCGATCTCTTTTCGGATCGCGGCCTCGGTGGCGCGCACGGCCCACTTGAAGACCTCGGGTCCGTTCATATGGATGAACTGCTCGCGCGCTTCCAGCATTTTCAAGCTCGGCGGCCGGGCCGATCCGCCGCCGGGGATGCACAGGAAATTCCCGCCCTTGCCATCGGCGGCCAGATGGAACGACACGATTCCGCGCGACGAGCGTCCGTTCTTCGAGAGGACCGCCGCGCCCGCGCCGTCGCCGAACAGGATGCACGTTCCGCGGTCCTGCCAATCCGTCACTTTCGAGAGGAGATCGACGCCCACCACGAGTATTTTCCCCGCGTCGGTCGACTTGAGCATCGAATCGGCGACCGAGAGGGAGTGAACGAATCCGGAGCAGGCGGCGTAGAGGTCAAAGGCGAACGCGCGGGTCGCGCCGATTTCCTTCTGGATGAGGCATGCGGTGTTGGGCATGATGGAATCCGGGGTCGTCGTGGCGACGATGATGCCGTCCAGATCCTCCGGGCGCACTTTCGCCTGATGCAACGCCGCCGTCGCCGCGCGCGCGCCGAAAATCGAGCTGGATTCCCCTTCCGCGGCAATCCGGCGCTCCCGGATGCCGGTCCGTTCGACAATCCAGGCGTCCGAGGTCTTGACCATCTTCTCGAGGTCGGCATTCGTGAGGCGTCGCTCGGGCAGGGCGCTTCCGAGGCCGGCGATGATGTTGCCCACGTCAGTTCTTGACCATGTGGTGAAACACCCGTTCCATCTGGCCGATCAAGTCCTTGTGCGCCAGCTCGGAAGCGGATCGGACGGCGTTGCGGATGGCCTTGGGCGATGAAGCGCCGTGCGAAATGATGGTGATGCCGCGCACGCCCAGAAGAGGCGCCCCGCCGTATTCGGCATAGTCGAGTCGCTTCGCAAGTTCCTTGAGATAGAGCGCTGGGACGGCCGACACCACCTTGCGGAAGGTTGATTTGGTGAGCTCCGTCTTGATGAGCGAGAGGATCATTTCCGCGAGACCTTCGCTGGCCTTTAGGATCGCATTGCCGACGAAACCGTCGCAGACGACCACGTCGACCTTACCCTTGAAAATGTCCCGCCCTTCCACGTAGCCGGTGTACCGGACGGGCGCCGCCTTCAGCGCCTCCGCCGTTTTTTGGGTTAAGTCGTTTCCCTTGGATTCCTCTTCGCCGTTCGCGAGGAGCCCCACCGTGGGGGCCGATTTACCCAGGAGCGCCTTCATGTACGTGGCGCCCATCACGGCGAAATCCCGGAGGTGTTGCGGTTTGCAATCGACATTCGCGCCCGCGTCGATGAGGAGACAGGTGGAGTTGTTGGTCGGAACGGGGGTGGCGATGGCGGGCCGTTCGATGTCCGCGAGCCGTTTCAGGGTGAAGAGCGCACACGCCATCACCGCGCCGGAGTTGCCCGCGCTGACGAAGGCAGAGGCTTTTCCATTCCTTACCGCTTCAAGTCCCACCACGATGGACGAACCTTTCCGACGGATGGCCTTGGCGGGGCTCTCGTCCATGGCCACCACATCGGGGGCGTCCAGAACCTCGATGGGGAGGTCGTAATAGGAGAAGCGCTTCAGCTCATGATCCACGGTGTTCTTGCGGCCTACGAGGAGCACCGGAATCTTGAGGTCGCGGGCGGCCTGAATGGCGCCGTCCACCGCGGCCATCGGCGCGTGATCGCCGCCCATCGCGTCCACCGCGACGGGAAGAATTTTCGGGGTCAAGGGCCTACTTTTCCGCCGGGAAGATTTCGCGTTCCTTGTACGTTCCGCACTGGGGGCAGACCGTGTGCGGGCGCTTCACGTTTCCACACTTCGGGCATTTGGAGGAGGCCGGCACGGCCAGGCCCGTATGGGTCCGCTTCGAGAGCGTTCGGGACCGTGAATGTTTGCGCTTGGGATTTGGCATGTGAACTCCTGACAGTCGTGCGGAGCCTCGGACGCCCCTAGCGGGGGCAGCCGCAGGCTCCCGGGTTGAGGTTTGCGCCGCACCGGGGGCACAGGCCTTTGCATTCCTCACGGCAGAGGAATCGCATCGGCACGGCGAGGTTCATGTGTTCCTCGATCATCGGATCGAGGTCGATCATACCAGAAAAGTAGGCTTCCGTCCCCATCTCCTCCGCCGAGAGTTCCACGTCGGCGCGACCGGCGCCACGGCCGTGTGGAGCATTTCGATGGCCGCCCCGCCGGTGGGAGGCTCGATCGGGTTCGTCCTCCATTTCGACCACCTCCTTGCGGGGGACGCACAGAAGGTCGAACTTGTATCGGAGCGGGCAGGGGAACTCCGCCAGACAGCGCACGCAAACGGCTTGAACCGTGACAGCAAGTGATCCCCTTACGAGCACGTCTCGATGGCTTCGCTGGAGGTGGATCTCGGCTTCGAGCGGCCGGGTAAACGTGAGATCATCCACCATGCTCCGCTTCTGATGATGCTTGAGCCAGTCGACATCCATCTCGACGCGAAGTGACATGCCTTCCTGCGGTATCTGATCCACCCTGATTTTCATGGGATGTCGTTTGTGATTGTGCTTTGCCCGGTCTCAATATCTCGATCGGGTCCGATCGAGCGGGCGGATTATCCCAATTTTCGTCCGCGTGTCAAACGCCCCCATGTTGCGCGGTCCCGTGCCAAGACTTCGGGCGACTCAACGGCTCCCGCGTCAGTCCCGGTCGAACCTCACATTCCACTTTAAGTTTCCCAACGCCGCAAAAGCCTCTTTATAGGCAATCGTGGGATATTACTTGACAAGAAAACCACAGAATTGTATATTGTCCCATGAAATGGTATGAAATACCGTACGGATCTGACGGAGGCACATGGACAGTTTCAGAGGCAGTTTCGTCCACACAATTGACTCCAAGGGACGTCTCAGTATCCCCTCAAGATTTCGGCAACTTCTCAAGGAAGCTTATGCCGCGGACAGCCTTGTTTTGAGCCACTACGATGGGTGCCTCAGGGCCTTTCCGCTCGCCGTGTGGGAGAAGATGGAAGACCGAAACCGCGAGAAGTTGGATCTCCTTCCGTTTGCCGATCCCGCGGCGATTCGGACGATCCGCTCCATCAATGCCAATGCGCAAGAATGCGAGGTGGACCGATTGGGCCGGATTCTCGTTTCGAGGAATCTGCGCGAAGCGGGGGACCTCAGGCAGGACGTGGTGATCGTGGGGATGACGACCTATTTCGAAATTTGGGCACGCGAGCGCTGGTTGGCCCAGCTCGAGAAGGACCGCGAAGCGGCTGTTTCGGGTGGGGCATGAGTCCAGCGGGCCAGGCGTGGGAACACCAACCGGTGATGGTGAACGAAGTGGTTCAGTGGATGAACCCGTCGGCGAACAAAGTGTACGTTGACGGCACGCTGGGCGACGGCGGTCACTCGGAGGCGATCCTGGAGGCCTCGTCGCCGGACGGCATTGTCGTCGGCGTGGACGTCGATGACGATGCGATCCGTTCGGCGCGGGATCGTCTCCGCCGGTTCGGTGATCGTTTTCAGACCGTGCGTGGAAACTTCCGCCGTCTGCAATCTCTCTTGCGAGAGGCGCCGGCCTTTTCGCGCGAGGAGGCGAAAGCGGATGGCATCCTCTTCGATCTGGGCGGGAGCACGCGGCAGTTCCTCTCGCCCGAACGGGGATTCAGCCTCAGCGCGGACGGGCCGCTCGACATGCGGATGGACCGCACGCTCCCGACGACGGCGGCCGATGTGGTGGCGGAGGAGCGTGAGGACCGGCTGGCCGAAATTTTCAAGGACCTGGGTGAAGAGCGGTTCGCGCGCCGGGTGGCCCGAGACCTGGTTCGTCGGCGAAGGCGAAACCCCATCAGGACTACGCGCGATCTCGCCGACTGCGTGGCGGGCGCGGTGGGGCCGCGACGCGGCCGTCTTCATCCGGCCACGAAGGTGTTCATGGCCCTCCGGATTTTCGTAAACGAGGAAATGGAAGCCCTGGAGGAGGGCCTGCGGGAGGCGATTCAAGCCCTGAAGCCGGGTGGACGATTCCTCGTGCTCACCTATCACTCGCTGGAGGACCGTCGAACGAAGCATGCTTTTCGCGATGCGAGCCGGGGAGATTCCCCGAAGTTTGTACTCTTATCCCGGAAACCTCTCACGCCCTCCGTTCGTGAACGGCGGGAGAATCCCCGTTCGCGCAGCGCGAAGCTCCGCGGTGTGGAGGCGCTGCCGGGGTGAAGTTGAAACTGGCCGTCCTCGGCCTTCTCAACGCCTTTCTCCTCCTGGGCTACGTCTGGTGCCGGCTCCAGACGTATGACATCGGCTACGAGATCAGCCGGAATCTCGAAGAGCTACAGACCGCTCGCGATTCGAATTCGAGGCTGAGGCTGGAGTACTCGCGGCTGTCTTCGCCGTCGCGAATTCGCGACGAGGCTGAAAACCGATTGGGCCTGAAGCCGCTCCGGCCGGCGCAGCGTGTGGTCTTGGAGGTTCCAGTCGGTGGATGAGCCGGTGAGATCCTGGCGCGAACGATCGTCCAGGCGATTCGCGGTCCTGACCGGAATACTGTCTCTGGCGCTCGCGGTCATCGGCGGGCGGGTATTCATGCTCGCCTATCTCACCGATCCGGAGATCGCGAACCGGGCGCGCCGGCAGCAGGGGGATGTCATTGAGCTGGCGCCGCGTCGAGGGAAGATCCTCGATCGCAACGGGACCCTCCTTGCCATCAGTCGCCAGATGGCCTCCGTGTACGCCCATCCGAGGAAAGTTCAGAACAAAGTCGCCGCGGCGCGCCGGCTGTCGCCGTTCGTCGGCCGATCGCCGGAAGCGGTTCTTCGCGATCTGCGTCAAAACAAGAACTTTGTCTGGATCGCCCGACAGGTGTCCCCTGCGGTCCGCGATGATCTTGAACGACGACCGATTGAGGGCGTGGGGTCATTTCCGGAGTACAAGCGGTTCTACCCCTCGGGCCCGATGGCCGCGCATGCGCTCGGCTTCGTCGGTCTCGACGGAAAGGGCCTGGAAGGGATCGAGCTCGCGTATGACACCCTCCTGAAAGGAAAATCCTCCACGCTGGTCATCACCCGCGACGGGCTGGGCAACATGATTTTCGACGGCGTGTCGGATGAGTACGAGAGCGAGGGGCAGGGCCTCGTGCTGACGATGGATCTGAACGTCCAGTCGCTCGTCGATGCCCGCCTTCAGGAGGCCGTGGATTCCTCGGGAGCCAAGCGCGGCTGGGCCGTGGCGATGGACCCGCAGAGGGGCGAGATTCTGGCCTGGTCCACCGTTCCAAGCTTTGATCCGAACGCCTTCCGAACCCTCTCGCCTCATCAGTGGAAGAATCACCTGGTGGCCGACGCCATCGATCCCGGCTCCACCCTGAAGGCCATCGTGATGACCGCCGCGCTGGAGACCGACGCCTTCAACGAGAAGGACACCCTGTACTGTGAGAACGGCGAGTACAAGTTCTACGACCGTGTGATCCACGATTTCCACAAATATGAGAGGCTCAATTTCCTCGAGGTGTTCCAGCTTTCGAGCAACATCTGCGCCGCGAAAATCGGGGTCGATCTCGGGCGAAAGACGGTCTATGAATTTGTGAAAAAATTCGGTCTCGGCGACCGGACGGGGATCGACCTTCCCGGCGAAATCCGGGGGTTGATCTCGCACTATTCGTCGTGGACGCCGGTGGACGTGGCGAACATTTCCTTTGGGCAGGGCCTGGCCGTGACTCCCATCCAGATCGCGGGCGTATTTTCCGCTTTTGCCAACGGTGGGCAGCTCGTTACGCCTCACCTTGCGAAGAAAGTGACCGACGCGCATGATCGATTGGTGAGGGAGATCGACTTTCCACCCGGCCGCCGGGTGGCCTCCGCTCGCACCATCGAGCGCGCCGTGCGGATTCTGGAAAGCGTGGTGACCGACAAGGGCACGGGCCGTCTCGGGATGGTCGAAGGATACCGCGCGGCCGGCAAGACGGGAACGGCGCAGAAATTGGATCCCGTGACCAAGACGTATTCGAAGGACGCCTACGTGGCCTCTTTCGTCGGATTCGCGCCGGCGGATTCGCCGCGGGTGGTTCTGCTGGTCATGCTGGACGAACCGCGAAAGATCATCTACGGCGGGGTTGTGGCGGCGCCGGTCTTCCGGGCCATCATGACGGAACTGCTCCCCTATCTGGGTGTCTACCCGAACTCGGCTGACGTCCGCACATCCTGATCGACACGTGAAACTCTCTGCCCTCCTCAAAGGAATCAAGCCGGTCCGGTGGAACGTGGCGCGGGACACGGAAATCCTTCACCTGACCGCGGATTCGCGGGACGTGAAGCGCGGCTCGGCCTTCATCGCCGTCCGGGGAACAAAGTCGGACGGCCATCAGTTCCTGGCTCAGGCGAGGGTGAACGGAGCGGCGGCGTGCATCGTCGAAACGGTGCCGGAAGGCGAGTTGGCCCGAAGCGTGCCTTGGGTCCTCGCTCCCAGCTCCCATGAGGCGATGATTCATGCGGCGAGAAATTTTTTCGGCGATCCGGCCTCCCAGATGACCGTGGTGGGGGTGACCGGCACGAATGGGAAAACGACGTTCACCTACCTGATGGAAGGGGTGCTGGAAAGCGCGGGAATGCCCACCGGAGTCGTAGGGACCGTGAACTACCGGGCTCGTCGGAAGATCTGGCCCAGCAAGAACACCACACCGGGCGCGGTCGATCTCCAACGTATGCTCTCCGAAATTCTGAAAATTGGAGCCAAACACTGTGTCATGGAGGTCTCCTCCCACGCCCTCGACCAGAAGCGGGCGGACGGAATCGAATTCGACATCGTGGTCTTCACGAATCTGACCCAGGACCATTTGGACTATCATGCGGACATGGAAATGTATGGGAACGCGAAGCGCCGATTGTTCACCGAGCTCCTGGAATCCAGCCGGAAGAAGCGGAAGGCGGCCGTGGTGAATGTCGACAGCGCGTTCGGCGCGGCCCTCGCCCGCCAGCTCCATGGGCGGGTCGTCCGGTACGGATGGGAGACGGGTGACGTGCGGGTGTTGCAGTCGCGAGGCGATGAAAACGGAACCCAGGCCGTGGTGTCCACTCCCGAAGGCCCGGTGGAAGTTCACTCGGCGCTCGTCGGCCGTCACAATCTCTACAACATTCTTGCGGCCGTGGCCGCCGGTTGGGCGATGGGTCTGGGCCGGGAAGACATGAAGCGGGGCATTGCCCGCGTTCGCACGGTTCCGGGCCGGATGGAGAGGGTGGATCACGCCGGCCGATCCGTCTGGGTGGACTACGCCCACACGCCCGATGCCTTGAAACACGTGCTTTTGGTGACGAAAAGCATCACGCCGGGCCACGTCACCTGCGTTTTCGGCTGCGGCGGCGACCGCGATCGCGGGAAGCGTCCTCAGATGGGAAAGATTGCATCCACGCTCGCGGATCGCGTGATCATTACTTCAGACAATCCCCGCTCGGAGGACCCGCTCCGCATCATTGAGGAGATCAAGCGAGGAATCGAGGCCCGGCCCGAGATCGAAATCCTTCCCCTTCCCGACCGCCGGCAGGCCATCGTCGAGGCGGTGCGAGGGTGCGGTCCCGGAGACGGCATTCTCCTCGCAGGGAAAGGGCATGAGGACTATCAGATCATCCGCGACAAGAAACTCCCCTTCAGCGATGTAGCGGTGGCGAGGGAAGCGTTGAAGGCCCATGCGTCCTGAGGCGGAAGCACGAACGGTGAAGTTCACGCTGAAAGACCTGATGCGCGCGACCGGAGGAATTTTCCGGGGGGGTCGCTCCACGGCCACGTTCGACGGCGTCAGCACCGATTCGCGGGATGTTCGCTCCGGCGCCCTCTTTTTTGCGCTCTCCGGCCCGCGGTTTGATGGCCACCGGTTTGTGGTTTCGGCCTTGAAATCCGGCGCCTTCGGAGCGGTGATCCGGGAGGGTGAGGCGCCCTCCCTCCGGGGCCCGGCCACGGCCGCCCGGGAGGAGAGCATTCTCGTGGAGGTCTCGAATCCTCTCGACGCCCTCGGCGACCTGGCGCAACAGGCGCGCGCTCGCTTCGCGGGGGCGGTGGTGGGAGTGACCGGCAGTAATGGCAAGACCACAACCAAGGAAATCCTCCGACTCCTTCTGGGCACCCGACTCGACGTGGGGTGCACCTCGGGAAATTTCAACAATCAGATCGGCCTGCCCCGGACCCTCCTGGGGTTCTCCGGAGATGAAAAAGTCTGGGTCCTTGAATTGGGAATCAATCAGAGGGGCGAGATGGAACGACTGGCGGCCGTCGCATCGCCCACGATCGGGGTGATCACCGACCTTTCCGAATCGCATTTGGAAGGGCTGGAGTCCGGAGAAGGGGTCGCCGAAGAAAAGGGCAGGATGTTTTCCAGGATGGGGTCGGACGGTGTGGCGGTCGTCCCTTTTGGAAATCCGTTTGTGCCGGTTGCGCTTCGATCCTTCGCCGGACGCGCGGTGACTTTCGGGTTGGACGAGCGGGCGGACGTCCATGCGCGAAATATCCGCCGAGAGGGAATCCGAGGCGCGCGATTCGAACTGCATTCGAGGGGGGAAAAACTGGACCTCCTCCTTCCGGGGGGGTCCACACCGGTTCTCCTCAATACGCTGGCGGCCATCGCCGCCGGCCAGGAAGCCGGATTGGAACTCGGGGACGTTGCGGCGGGGATCGAGAAATTCACACCCGTCAAAGGGCGACTGAACGTCATCGAGGGACGATGGACGATCGTGGACGACACGTACAACGCCAATCCGGCTTCCACGATCGCGGCCCTGAAATTTCTGAAAATGGAGATGCGTCCAGGAAGGACGGTCTGCTGTTTGGGGGACATGAAAGAGCTAGGGACGGCAAGCGAGCGATGGCACAGGGCCATCGGCCGGGAAGCGGCAACGCTGGGCTATGGCTGCATCATTGCAGTGGGGAACATGGCTTCGTGGGTTGCCGAGGGGGCCAAGGAAGGCCGCTGTCCTCCAAACAAAGTTTTTTCGTGCGGAACCGCGGACGAAGCGCTCGACGTGTTGCGGGAGCAGCTCCGCCCCGGGGACGGCGTGCTGGTCAAGGGCAGCCGCGCCATGGCGATGGAACGAGTGGTTGAGGGGTTGAAGAAAATGGAGGAAGAGATTCGTGGATCGTCCTCCTGACCGCCGTGCTGTACTACCTTTTCTTTCCGTTCCGGGACATCCACACGGTGTTCAACGTCTTCCGCTATATCACCTTCCGGACTTTTTGGGCGCTCATGACCGCGCTGATTCTGGGGTTCATCATCGGTCCGGCCCTCATCCGGAAATTTGCGGCGCTCAAGATCGGGCAGACCATCCGGCCGGAAGGGCCGCAGGGACACGCCTCGAAAGCCGGGACGCCCACGATGGGAGGCGCGCTCATCCTATCCGGAGCGATTCTCTCCGTGCTCCTGTGGACGAACGTGCGGAACGCCTATGTGTGGATTCTCCTCTTGGTCACGGCCGGCATGGGGTTGGTGGGGTTCCTGGACGATTGGTTGAAGTTGAAGCGTGGCGCCGCCCGAGGGCTTTCCGCGCGCGAAAAGTTTCTTTTCCAGTGCGTGGTGGCGGCTGCCGCCGCCTATTTCATTTTCCGACTGCCGAACTTCTCCACGGAGGTCTGGATCCCCTTCTTCAAGAACCTTCACCCGGACATCGGCCTCTGGTACCTGCCGTTCATGATGCTGATCATCGTGGGCACGGCGAACGCGGTGAATCTCACGGACGGTCTGGACGGACTGGCCATAGGACCGATCCTGGTGGCGTCGCTCGCCTTCGCGGTGTTCGCCTACGTGGCCGGCCACAGCCAGATCGCGGAGTACCTCCAGGTGCGTTTTGTGCGCGGGGGGGGGGAAGTGGCGGTTTTCTGCGGGGCCCTGTTCGGGGCGAGTTTGAGCTTCCTCTGGTACAACTCCTATCCGGCGCAGGTGTTCATGGGCGACGTGGGCTCGTTGGCGTTGGGCGGCGCACTGGGGGTGGTGGCGATCGTCAGCAAACAAGAGCTGTTGCTTCCCATTGTGGGCGGAATTTTCGTGGTCGAAACGCTCTCGGTGATCATCCAGGTGACGTCGTACAAATTGAGAAAAAAGAGGGTCTTCCGCATGGCGCCATTCCACCATCACCTCGAACTCAAAGGGTGGTCCGAGCCGAAAATCGTGGTCCGATTCTGGATCCTCTCCATCCTGCTCGCCGTGTTCGCCATGAGCACGCTGAAGGTCAGATAATTTGAAATCTCAAATCTCAAATCTCAAATCGGCCCGCGTGGCCGTTCTGGGCCTGGCCTCCACCGGGCGAGCGGTGTGCAGGTTCCTCCTAAGAGAGGGCGCCACGGTATTGGGACTGGACCAGAAGGATACCCTTCTCATGCAGGAAATCGTGAAACCCCTGGTGGAAGCGGGCGTGACCGTCCGTCTCGGTCCGCATCGCAGCGAGGATTTTCGGGGAGTGGATGTGCTGGTCCTGAGTCCCGGCGTGTCGATTTCTCATCCCACGATCAAGGAGGTTTCGAACCGGATCCCCGTCTGGAGCGAGATCGAACTGGCGTATCGCCATCTGAAGGCTCCGATCATCGGCGTGACAGGGACCAACGGCAAGAGCACGACCACGGTGCTCATCGGCAAGATCTTGGAAGCGGCGGGAAAGCGGGTCTTCACGGGCGGCAACCTCGGAACGCCCCTCATCGAAGCGGTCGGTGGCTCCTGGGATTGGATCGTCTGCGAAATCAGCAGTTTCCAGCTTGAGGCGATTCGGGAGTTCAGGCCGAAAATCGGCGTCTTTTTGAACATCACGGACGACCATCTGGACCGGCACAAGGATTTCAACGAGTATTTCGACGCCAAGAAACGATTGTTCGAACACCAACGAAGCGAGGATTTCGCCGTCATCAATCTGGATGATCCGCTGTTGGCGGATTGGGCCCGCGCATTGTCCGCCTCGCTCATCGGTACGAGCCGGCTTCGATCGACCTCGCCGGGCGCCTTCCTCCGGGGGGACGAGTTGGTGTACGGCGATACCCGTGTCGAGGAGAGCTATCCGCTGGCGGAAGCCAACCTCAAGGGCGTGCACAACATTGAGAACATGCTGGCTTCGATTGCGGCGGCCCGCCTCGCCTTCTGTCCGCCGGATGCGATCCGCTCCGTCCTGAAAACATTCCAGCCCCTTCCGCACCGGATGGAATGGGTGGGAGCGGTGAAGGGCGTCGACTTCTACGACGATTCCAAGGCCACCAACGTTGGCGCGGTGATTCGCGCCATCGAATCGATGACCCCCACGACGGGGGAAATGCCGCGGGAGGGCAGGAGCCCGGAGCGGCTGACCCGCAAAACGGTCTTGATCCTCGGCGGCCTCGACAAAGGTGGGGATTTCGGCCTGATCGCGAGTCAGTCCGATCGAATCCGCCATGCGGTCTTGATCGGCCAGGCCAGGCAGCGATTGGAAGAAGCATTGCGGGGCAGGGTGGAGACCTCCCCCGCCGGATCGATGGGTGAAGCGGTGCGGTCGGCGTGGAAATCCGCGGAAGAGGGAGATGCGGTGCTGCTTTCACCGGCGTGCGCGAGCTTCGACATGTTCAAAAGCTACAAGGATCGAGGTGAACAATTTTGTGAGGCCGTCAGGAAACTGGCGGCCGAAGTGTCCGCTTCAGGGCGGGAGGGGTCCCAGGCCCGGAAGACAGGCAGCAAGCCGAGCGATGGAGGGACGGCGAAGTCGCCAAAAGGGGTTTATGAAGCGCGCATGCATTGACCCCGCCTCGAACCCATCTCAGATCTCAAATTTCGAATTTGAGATCGCCGGAACGCGGCGGCGGACTCGACTGGCCGCTCGTGGTGGCCGTGGCCTCTCTCTGCATTCTGGGCGCCTTCATGGTCTACAGCGCGAGCTACTTCTACGCCCTCAAGAAATTCGAGGATCCGAGCTTCTTCTTCAAGAAACAGCTCCTCTGGCTGGCGGTGGGACTGATCTCGATGCTGGCGGCATCCCGGATTCGCCTGGAAACCTGGGGCCGACTCGCCGCGCCGCTTCTGCTGCTCAGTATCATCATGCTGGGACTGGTTCTCACGGGATTGGGCACGGAAGTCGGCGGCGGGCGCCGGTGGTTCCGGCTCGGGGGATTCAGTTTTCAGCCGGCCGAATTGGCCAAGTTCAGCTTGATTCTCTACATGGCCGGCTCCTTGCCGCGGAAAGAAGACTCCATGCGTAGTTTCCTGAAGGGCGTTCTGCCCTACCTGATCATCGGAGGACTCTGCGTCGTTCTCGTTCTGGCCGAGCCGGATTTCGGGATGGCCATGACCATGCTCGGGCTCGTGCTGCTCATGGTGTTCATCGCGGGGATGCGTTTCCGGTACGTGGCCATGACGGTCCTGGCGGCGGCGCCGATGGCCGTTTTTCTCGTCATGAAGCAGCCGTATCGCGTGAAGCGCGTCGTTTCCTTCCTCAACCCCTGGGAACACTACGAAGGGAGCGGGTTCCAACTGATCCAATCCCTTCTTTCGTTCATGGCCGGGGGGGGGGCGGGAGTCGGACTGGGCTCGGGCCGGCAGAAGCTGTTCTTTCTGCCCGAAGCACACACTGATTTTCTCCTGGCCGTGGTGGGGGAGGAGTTGGGACTGGTGGGCGTGTTGATCGTTCTCGGACTGTTCGGACTGATCCTGCACCGCGGTCTCCAGATCAGCCGGCGCGCGCCGGATGCGTTCACGTCGCTCCTGGCCACAGGGCTCACGCTGCTCATCGTGTTCCAGGCTATACTGAATGCAGGGGTTTCGGTGGGGCTTCTTCCGACGAAGGGAATGCCCTTGCCCTTCATGAGTTATGGGGGTACATCGATATGGGTCAATTTGATGGCCGCGGGAATTCTCCTCGGCATAGGCAGGAGATCCCATGAAACGGTTGTTGATCGCATGCGGGGGTACGGGGGGGCACCTGTTCCCGGCATTGGCGGTCGCGGAAAAATATGGGGAAGCCAGGGTCGGCTCCCCGGAGGGACACAGGGATCGTGAACTCTTGTTCGTCGGTGTAGAAGACAAAGTCTTCGAGAAAGTCCTCTCGAAGCAGGGCCTGCCCTATCGGACGATTTCCTCGGGCGCCCTGCACGGAGGGGGATGGCGGGGTCGACTCCGTTCGGTGCGCCGCATCGGGCGGGGCATAGGGGAGGCACGAAAGATTCTCCGTGAATTCGCCCCGGACGCGCTCCTCGGCATGGGCGGATTCGCCCAAGTCCCCACTTTTCTTGCCGCTCGATTGGCGGGAATCCCTTCGGCCCTTCATGAACAGAATGCGACCGCGGGGCGGGCCAATCTTCTCCTTTCGCGGCTCGCCGCACGGGTGTTCGTGTCGCATGACTCCGCCGTGAATCAGTTCCCGAAAGGCCGGGCCCTGTTCACCGGCCTTCCCGTCCGACGCTCCTTCTTCGAGTACCCGTCACCCGTCCCCCATCACCCGTCACCTTTCACGCTTTTTGTGCTCGGCGGAAGCCAGGGAGCCTATTTTCTCAACCGGTTGATGGCGGACGTACTGCCGAAACTCGGAAGTCTGGCGGCCCGATTCCGATTCATTCACCAGACAGGGGAGGGTGACTACTCTTTCGTGGCGGATGCGTACCGGGCCGCGGGGGTTCGGGCGGAGACCGCCCCATTTTTCCACGACGTGGATCGTCGCCTCCGGGAAACTCATTTGGTCCTCGCCCGCGCCGGGGCCTCATCCGTGGCCGAATTCTCCGCCGCCGGCCGCGGCGCCGTACTCGTGCCGTATCCATTCGCCGTGAAGGATCACCAATTCGCCAATGCCAGGGCGTTGGAATCGGCGGGCGGGGCGCAGGTCTTTCGCCAGAGCGAGATGACCGCCGACAAGATGGCCAACATTCTCGCGTATTTTCTGGAGAAGCCTGAAAAGGCCGTGGAGATGGGGACAAACGCAGCGAAGCTGGCCCGCCCGGACGCCGCGAAGCGGGTTTGCGAAGAACTTGAAAAACTATGTCTGAATTAGCCGGCGCAACCGATACGGCCTACCCCCGCATCCGTCGGGTCCACATGATCGGCGTGGGCGGGAGCGGCATGAGCGGAATCGCCGAAGTCTTGTTGACCCACGGTTATGACGTGAGCGGGTCGGACGCGAAGTGGACCTCCGTGACCGAGCGGTTGGAGAAGATGGGGGTGAAAGTTTCGATCGGTCATCAGGCGGAGAACGTGAAAGATGTGGACGTGGTGGTCTTTTCTTCCGCCGTGGCGCCGGACAATCCCGAAGTGTCCGAGGCCCGGCAGCGGGGAATCCCGGTGATTCCGCGGGCGGAAATGCTGGCGGAAGTCATGCGCATGAAATACGGCATCCTCGTGGCCGGCGCGCATGGAAAGACGACCACGACCTCCCTTTTAGCCCATCTCCTCACCGAGGCGAAGTTCGACCCCACCGTGGTCATCGGGGGCCGTTTCCTCTCGTGGGGAGGGGGCGCGAAGCCCGGCCGCGGGAAATTCGTCGTGGCGGAGGCGGACGAAAGCGACGGCTCTTTCCTTAAGCTCAGTCCGACGATCGCCGTGGTGACGAATGTGGACCGCGAGCACATGAATCACTACCGCACGATGGGCCGGCTGAAGACGGCATTTCTGGAATTCATGAACAAAGTGCCGTTTTTCGGGCTCTGCGTGGTCTGCACCGAGAATCCAATTCTCCGGAAGCTCAGACCCAAAATCCAGCGCCGGGTGGTCACCTACGGTTGCAAACCCAAAGGGGACAGCTGGGCCAGGAAGATCACGTTCGACGGTGGCCGCAGCTCCTTCGAGGTCATGCTGGGGAAGGAGTCTCTGGGGCCATTCGAGGTCCCGCTCATCGGATACCACAACGTACTCAATTCCCTTGGCGCACTCGCCACCGCCCGGGAGCTCGGCATCCCGGTGGAAACCGCGCGGGCGGCTCTGAAGACTTTTCCCGGTGTGCACCGGCGGTTTGAAGTGAAGGGGGTCCACCACGATGTCATGATCGTGGACGACTACGGCCACCACCCACAGGAAATCCGCGTGACTCTGCGCGCCGCCCGTGAGAGCTGGCCGAAGCGGCGGCTCGTGGTGGCTTTCCAGCCGCACCGCTACTCGCGCACCCAGGATTTATTCGAGGAATTCATGGTCTCGTTTGGGGACGCGCATGAACTTTTTGTCGCCGACATCTACTCGGCCGGCGAAACGGCCATCGAGGGCGTACACGCCTCCAAATTGGTGGAAGGCCTCAAGGCAAAAGGATTCGACCGAGCGCACTACCACGCCGACCGCCGGCAGATGACGGAGGAGATCGCGAGGCTCCTCCGGCCCGGAGATCTCTTTCTCACCCTCGGGGCGGGGGATATCTGGATGGTGGCCGAAGAAATCATCCACCGGCTGACCCAGGAAGGAGAGCAGGCCCGTGTCGCTTAATGCCGAAACGCGCGCCGTGTTGAAGGAGACGCTCAAAAGCGATGTGGAGTTCGAGGCCTCCATGGCGAAGTGCACCACCTTGCGCGTGGGCGGGCCGGTCGATGCCATGGTCCACCCCCGATCCATCGATCAGGTCCAGTGGCTCCTGTCGTTCTGCAAGGCGCGGGGCGTTCCGTATTGGGTCAAAGGCCGCGGCTCGAATATGCTTGTCCTTTCCAAAGGCATTGAGGGCGTCCTCATCGATTTCACCGAGGGGATGTCAAAGATCAAACGGCTGGCCGGAAACCAGGTGTACGCGGAGAGCGGGGCCAACATCACGAAGCTCCTCGATTTCTGTCGGAAAGAAGGACTGGGTGGAGTGGAGTTCATCACGGGGACGCCGGGCACGGTGGGCGGCGCGCTGTTCATGAATGCGGGTGCGAACCAGGGCGAGATGAAGGACATCGTGCGCGAAGTGACGCTGGTGAACGGAACGGGCACGGTGGCGCGGAAGCGGCGCGAGGAGATCGGGTTCCGGTATCGCGCGAGCGGACTCGCGCCGGGGACGGTTGTCCTGGGCGTGACCTTTTCGCTCACCCCCAGGAAGCCCGAGGAGATCCGCAGCACCATCAACCAACTGATCAAGGAACGCCGCGCCAAGGAGCCGAAAGGCCATCCCAGCGCGGGATCGATTTTCAAGAATCCGCCCGGAGACTACGCGGGGCGGCTCATCGAGGCCTGCGGGCTGAAAGGCACTCGACTGGGCGGCGCCATGGTTTCCCGGGAACATGCCAATTTCATCGTGACCACGGGCGATGCGAGCGGGGACGACGTTCTCGCGCTCATCCGCGACATTCGCGGGACCGTGAAGGAGAAAACCGGGATTCTCCTGGAGCCGGAGGTACAGATCGTGGGCCGACCCGAGCGGCAGGACCTGGAGGGGTTCATGGAGGAACTGAGTCGTGAAAGGAAAACATAAATACCAGGGGAAGAGAGTCGGCGTCGTCATGGGTGGCGCCAGCACGGAGCGGGAGATCTCGCTCAAGACCGGCGCCGCGGTGGCCGACGCCCTCGAAACGGAGGGTTTCAAAGTCGTCCGCGTGGTGGATCAGGCCAACCTGCTCGACGCGGTCAAGCAGAAGAAATTCGACGTCGCTTTTCTCGCGTTGCACGGGCGCTGGGGAGAGGATGGAACCGTGCAGGCGATTCTCGAGTACGCCGGAATTCCGTATACGGGCTCGGGGGTGCTGGCCAGTGCGCTGGGCATGAACAAGCTCCGATCGCGGCTTCTCTTCGAGAAGGCCGGCCTGCCCACGCCGCGCTGGTTCTCCCTGAACGGCTCGTCCGGCGGCCGGGTCCCCGAAGACGCCCCTTTCCAATACCCGTGGGTGGTGAAGCCGAATGGCGAGGGTTCCAGCGTGGGCGTGAACCTTGCCCGCTCACGGAGCGAGGCGGGCCGCGCGATCGACGAGGCCTTCCGGCACGACCACACGGTGCTCGTGGAGAAATTCGTCCCGGGCCGCGAAGTTTCCGTGGGCATTGTCAGCGATGCGCCGCTGGGCGCGGTGGAGGTCGTTCCCCGCGATGAGTTCGCGACCTACAAGGCTAAGTACACGGCCGGGATGGAGACGTTCTTCTGCCCGCCGCGGCTGCCCCGGCGGCTCGTCGAGGATATTCTGGAACTCGGGTGGAAAGCCCACGGAGCGGTCGGAGCGAACTACTACAGCCGAATCGACATGCGTGTCACGGAAGAGGGACGGCCGTTTATCTTGGAAATCAACACACTACCGGGGCTGACGCCCACGAGCTGGCTCCCGAAAATCGCCCAGCGGGTGGGGATCTCGTACCGAGGTCTCGTCCGGCTGATCCTCGCTTCCGCGTCCTTGAAGGCGGCCGGATGATCGGACGATGAGGATTTGTTCTGGACCCCCCATCCTGATCTTCCCCCATAAGGAGGGAAGGGAGGAGAATTACCCCCTCCCCCTCGACGAGGGAGGGTGGGGGTGAACACTCGATGAAGATCAACAAGCGGCTTCGCAGCGGTGGATCCCGAATCCGCGGATTCTCCAGGGCCGTGACCGGATTCTTCGCCCGGGTGGCGGAAATCCCCCACGTGGGATCCATCCTGCTGGGCGCCTTCGTCGCGGGGATTCTGACGGCTCTCGCGGGCCAGGTCTTCGTCCTGAAGCGGGTGGTCGTGGAGGACACCGGGGGGTTCGAATCCAACCAGGTCGTGGGCTGGGCCGGACTCCACGGCGGAGAGAATTTGCTTTTCCTTGACCTACAAGATGTGGTAAAAAGGCTGGAAGCACAGCGATGGATCGCGGACGTGCGCATATGGAAAGTGTGGCCTCATACCCTCCGGGTTCGCCTCAATCGGAGAACCCCGTTCGCTCTCCTTTCCACATCTCAAGGCCTGGTGGCCGTTGATTCGGAAGGAAAACGTCTCGGAGGGGTGGAGGAAAACTCTCCTGGATTTCGCCTCCAAGGATTGGCCCTTCCGGAGTCCGGAACATTCGACGATCCGCGCTGGAAGGAAATTGTGATGCTTGCGACCCGAATTTCGAGCGCCCCGGATCTCGCGGGAGATCGTGTCGATACGGTGGCCGTGACTCCCGGTCGACTGGAATTCCAGACGTCCCGGTTTCGGATGGTATTTGCCGCGGGCCGCGCGGATGAGGGCTGGAAGACGTTTGAGAAATTCAGAACGGCGTACGGCTCGGAACGGCTGGATGAATTCCAGGTGTTTGATTTGACGATTGCGGATCGCGTGATTACGCGTCCAACACCCATTAAGCAAGGCTCCCCCGGGCCTCTCACTTCCACCCAAGGCTGACGATGGCGCGCGGAGATATTGTCGTCGGACTCGATATCGGTACCACGAAGATTTGCGTGGTGGTGGGCGAGGCGACGGAGTCGGGTACGGATATCATCGGCGTGGGCGACCACCCCTCCCGGGGCCTCCGCAAGGGCGTGGTGGTGAACATCGACAACACCGTCGAATCCATCAAGAAGGCGGTGGCCGAGGCCGAGTTCATGGCCGGGTGCGAAATCAACACCGTCTTTGCGGGCATCGCCGGCGGGCACGTCAAGAGCTTCAACAGCACGGGCGTGATCGCCATCAAGGACCGTGAGGTCAAAACAGTGGACATCGACCGGGTCGTGGAAGCGGCCAAGGCGGTGGCCATTCCCATGGACCGTGAAGTCATCCACATTCTCCCGCAGGAGTTCATCCTCGACGGACAGGCCGGGTTGAAGGATCCGGTCGGCATGTCGGGTGTACGCCTGGAGTCGAAGGTCCATATCATCACGGCGGCCGTGACCTCGGCCCAGAACATCATCAAGTGCGCGAACAAGGCGGGGCTGGACGTGAGCGACATCATCCTTCAGCAGCTCGCAAGTTCCGAGGCCATCCTTACGCAGGATGAGAAAGACATGGGTGTGGCGATCCTGGATATCGGGGGGGGGACGACCGATATCGCCGTTTTTGCGGACGGCTCGCTCAAATACACGTCGGTGCTCAATCTCGGCGGCGACCACGTCACGAACGACATCGTGGTCGGGCTGCGCACGCCGGCCCACGAGGCGGAAAAGATCAAGGAAAAGTACGGGTGCGCGCTGTCGAGCCTCATCACGAAGGACGAGAACATCGAGGTTCCCGGCGTGGGCGGGCGCAAGTCACGGCAGGAGAGCCGGAAGTTTCTGACGGAAATCATCGAGCTGCGAATGGAAGAGGTGCTCGAACTGGCGTTTCGGGACCTCGAGAAAGCCGGATTCGGGGAGACCTTGACGGCCGGGGTGGTGATCACCGGCGGCGGTTCCATGCTGGAGGGATGCGTGGAGCTGGCGGAGAAGGCGTTCAACATGCCGGCTCGCAGGGGAATTCCTGAGAAAGTCGGCGGACTCTCGGATGCCGTGAAACATCCGAAGTACGCCACGGGCGTCGGCCTGGTGCAACTGGGAGGCGGATCGAGCAAGCGCAATCAGTTCCGCATCAGGGATGAGGAGATCTTCGACAAGGTCAAAGCAAGGATGCGAGAATGGTTCAAGGGGATAAAAGACTACTTTTGACCCCCAGGACGGGGGAAATGCCGCGAGAGGGCAGGAGCCCGGAGCGGCTGAGCGAGAAGCAGGCGGAACTTTTCCAAGAGGGGTCAAGTTCCGGTTCGACGGAGGCGGCTGGTCCCACCGGATCTGCCGTGGCCATTGCGTCAGAGCCGTCGAATTCCGATACGCAGATAGGAGGGCCAAATTCCCTGAGCGCGGCGGAGGAACCCGCCGGTGCATCGGGGCCAGTACGGTCCGGTACTTGCCAAGAAGAGCCGCTCCAGAGTGGGCGGCTAGAGGAGGAAAGTGCAGGGCCAATTGAGGAAACCGTAGCGGCAGAGCCGGGAGATTCGGCGACGACCCACACGCCAGAGATGGCCGCCGAGGGTCAGTCGCCGGAAGCTCCGGCCTCCGACGGATCCTCCGAATCCACCTCCACGCTGGGGGAAACGTTTCTTCTCCAATCCTTGGAGCAGGAGTCGAATCCCTCCACACCGGAGGAAGCGCTCCTTGCCGAAGAGGGCGAGGAAGCATTGCAAAGGAGGCCTTCTATGGAAGAGCAAAAAGGGACAACGGAGAAAGCGGCCGCCGCCGAATCGGCTCCCTCGACTGAAACCCCGGAGACGAGCATGTTCAAACTGGCGGAAGAGGAACCCACGTTCGGCGCGAAGATCAAAGTCTTTGGCGTCGGCGGGTGCGGCTGCAACGCCATCAAGAACATGTTCCAGTCCCATGTCCGTGGAGTGGAACTGATCGCGGCCAATACGGACGCGCAGCATCTTGAGAAACGGGCGAAAGCGGACAAGAAAATCCAGCTTGGTCCGGGATCCACGCGTGGACTCGGCGCGGGCGGCGATCCCGAGCGGGGAAAGACGGCCGCGCAGGAAAGCCGCGAAGAGATCCGGAAGGTGCTCGAAGGCGCGGACATGGCTTTCATTACGGCCGGCATGGGCGGCGGCACCGGCACCGGCGCAGCGCCCGTGGTCGCCCAGATCGCCAAAGAAATGGGAATCCTGACCGTAGGCGTGGTGACCCGCCCCTTGGCCGATGAGGGCCCGCGGCGCCAGAAGCACGCCGAAGAAGGCCTCCGCGAGATGCGGAACTACACCGACACCATCATCGTCATCCCGAACCAACGGCTTCTCGCCGTGGCGGGAGACCGGGATCTGCGCGAAGCGTTTAAGAAGGCGGACGACGTCCTGATCAACGCCGTGCGCGGGATCTCGGACATCATCACCGTACCGGGACTGGTGAACCGGGATTTCGCGGACATCAAGAGCGTGATGCAGGAAATGGGTCTGGCCATGATGGGCATCGGACTTGCGCAGGGCGAGAATCGCGCGAAGGAAGCGGCGGAATTCGCCATCTCCAGCCCGCTGCTTGAAGACGTGTCCATCCAGGGCGCGAAGGCCATCTTGGTGAACTTCACGGGCTACTCGATGACGCTCAACGAGGTGCATCAGGCCATTGATTACATCCGCCAGCAGGCCGGCGATCAGGCCCACCTGCTGTGGGGTGCCGTCTACAACAAGAACAAGAAGTTCAAGGACACCCTGCGCGTGACGGTGATCGCCACGGGCTTCGGCACCACGAAGCGCGAGGAAACAACCGCTCGAACGGGGAACGTGCGCGAGCTGAGCGACTACGACAGCCCGACGTGGCTCCGGCGGAAACGCCAGGAGAAACCCGAGACAGCGGAGAAGGAGGTCGAACCCCTACCGCCCGCACCGCAGCAGGCGGCCAGTGTGAATGCGAGCGCAAAAGCGGCGGCGGCGAAAACCGCGGCGGGCTACGGCGGCGTGACCATCCACGAGCGGTCGCGCGTGGAGACCACGGACGAGGACTACGACATCCCGACCTTTCTGAGACGCCGCCCGGACTGAACCGCGACCGGTTTTCGGATTTGTACTGGGCTCTGTTTGATAACGTGTTGGACCGGTAGGCGCAGGCTTCAGCCTGCGTCCGAAGACGCACCCGTAAAGGGTGCGGCTACCAAGAGAGGCGCCCCGGCAATGATGGGGTTTTCAAACAGAGCCTAGCTGCCCGAGTAGCCGAGCCTTACCTGGCCGAGGACGGCCTGGTACTGCGATATGAAGGCCGGCCATGGATGGCCGGCGATAAGCGCTGTAAGGCTCGGCTACAAAGCGTGAGGGATTCGGCGAAGGTCAGCTCCTGAGTCAGTACCTGGGCACCGTCGGGTCAACCTCCGCGGACCAGGCTTCAATACCGCCGGTCATGCTGCGCACGTTCGTGAATCCGTGCCCGGCGAAGTAGGACGCAGCATCCAAGCTCCGAATTCCGTGGTGGCAGTGGAAAATGATGGGTGTGTCTTTGGGCCAGCTCTCCATCATTTCCTGCGCAAGCTCCCGTGTGAGGAGAACGGAGCCGTCGATGGCGGCCATGCGCCGCTCGTGCTCGTCGCGGACGTCCACGAGCTTGATGGCCGACCCTTGCTTGAGCAGTTGGGCGGTGTCCGATGCGCTGACCCGCATCTGCTTCTCGCCATCTTCGCTCTTCAGGATAAAACTCATCACTTCCTGCATGTCCGTCACGCCGTGGTTGGCCATGACGTCCTTGAGCGTTTCGCTCTCCTCGTATCCGCAACTGCTGCATCCTCCAACGTGATACTTCTGGAATAGCGCCCGCTGCGCGCTCGGAAATCGCGAGAGGAGATCTCCCATCGTCATGTCCGCCGTGAGCGCTCCATCCGCCGTAGATCCGCCGTTCGGGCGTGACGGAGGGTTCTCAGGTGGCTTTAGCATGATCGTGGATTCACTCCCGAGATGTTCAACCGATGTGGTGACTTCGCTGGGAAGCACAACCGGCTTCCCGAGCGAAGCGATTTTCGAAACCAACGTTCCTAACCCCATATGGACCTCTCTTTCCAGTCGAATGCCTTTATATGTGGACTAACACGGTCCATAGTATCAATGATGCGATACGCTCGCAATGGGATGACGGGTCGATCCTTGAGTTGAGAGCGTCCAACAGAATGCGTAGGGGAGGGTCTTCAGACCTTCCCGACAAGAGGGAGCAAGCAAGTAGGGGAGGGTCTTCAGACCCTCCCGACAAGAGGGAGCATCTGAAGATGCTCCCCTACGAATCGGCATTCTGCTAGAGGCTCTATACTTCGACGGCTGCTATCGAGGCTCAGCCCCGATAGGAAGATGAGCGGCGACGGAGGAAGGAGCGAGCGGCGAGGAAGGCCATTGCGAGGAGGCCGGGAGGGAGGCCGGAGGCGGATGGCGAAGGGAGGGATGTACAGCCGGGCGAGTCGGGAGGAGGGGGTGGGGTTCCGGGGTCACCGGACAAAGGATTGAAGGTTACGGTCACGGATTCGGCACCTTTGTTGCCGGCCGCGTCCCAAGCTTCGGCGGTGATCTTGTTGCTGCCTGTTTGGAGCTTGACGGATGCGGCGAACTTGCGGCCCTCGGTGAGCGTGACATCCACCCCGTTCACCAAAGCCCGGGTGACTGAAAGGTTATCCGTCACTTCGCCGGACACGGTGATCTCCGCCTGATTCGTCGTGGCGCCGTCGGCGGGGAAAGCGATGCTGATGTCCGGTGCTTCCGTGTCCGATGGGGGGGGCGGTGGCGGTGGAGGCGGCGGCTCTTCGATTTTGGCCAGGCCGATGCTGCCCCACGTGGTTTGGCCTGCGACCACGGTTCGACTCAGGCTCCCTGCTTGGTATCCCGTGGCCACGGCGGTGACGGTGTAGTCGCCGGGGGACAACGAAAATGTATATACGCCGTTCAGATCCGATTGCGAGGAGACGTTGGAGATCAACGTTACGTCCGCATTGGGAATGCGAGCACCCGTTCCCAGGGATGAGTCGTAAATCATGCCCGTCAATGTTCCCGTGGATGGCGGCGGCGGGGGTGGCGGGTCGTCGGGTGGCGGTGGAGTGACCGCCGAAGGGTCGTAGTCGGCCATTCCGTAGTGATTCTGAATCCCGTGCAGGTGGGCTCGCGCCGCCTCCTGTCTCTTGGCGGGATCGTTCAGGTAGACGAAATCTCCTGCATTCGAAACAAAGGCCAACTCGTGCAACTCCGCAGGCATGGCCGTTTCGCGGAGGACGTGAAAGTTGGCCGTCAGATTGCCGCGGTCGCGCAACGGCCAATGCTTCATGGCCTCGGCGTGAACGTCGTTGCGGAGCCGGGCCCCCGTGCCGCCTTCGGAATAGGAGAAGGTGGAGATGCCGTTCGCGGAAGGATCGGAGAAACTGTTGGTATGGATGGAAAGGAAACGATCCGCGCCGATGGAGTTGGCGTAGTCCGTCCTCGAAGAGAGGCTGACGAAGACGTCCGTCTCCCTCGTCATGGTGACCTGCCAGTCGCCGCCGCCGCGGGTGTCGTCCGTGTCGCTCTTCAGGAGATCCCGGAAGCGTTCGGAGACATCGAGATTGATGAGTGCCTCTTTCAACCCGTTCGATACGGCGCCCGGGTCCGTTCCGCCGTGCCCGGCGTCTATGACGACTTTGGGCGAAGCCGCCCAGGCTTGGTTGGTGAGGAGTGAGGTATGAGGGGTGAGTAGAAAGACCAGGAACGAGGAACCAGGAACCAGGAACCGGCGGAGGATCATTTGGAAACCAGGTCGCCCACGTAGATGACGCCCTCGGCGTCAAAGACCAGTGCCTTCATATCGGGTGAAGGCGCCGGTCGCTGCTCGAGCCGGTCTTTCGTGAACGTGAGCCGGATGCGGCCGAGTTTTTTCAGGTCCTGTACGAACAGGTCGGCGGAGAGGAGGTTCCTCCCATCGTCCGTCGATACGTCGAAGAAGACCAAATCGGAATCCGGCGAGAAGGCCGGGTGATTGCCTCGACCCAGGTTCAGCGTCCGGCCCGATGCCGGTTCATGAACGAAGAGGCCCGAGGCCAGCCCTTGGTACAGTACTTTGGATCCATCAGGCGAGAGCATCGGCGCGAAGAACTTGTCACCGCCCCGAGTGATCTGAATCGCAGGTGTCTTTGCTTGAATTATGAAGATTTCGTCCGATTCGGCGTAGACCTCCGTGCCGCCGCTCCGCGAGGGCGCCCGGAAAGTGGGAATCGTATGTAACGCGTTTCCCTGGAGGTCGATGGCGCGCAGCTTCTCGCTGCCCGCCCCGGGGAAGGATGTGATGAGGGCGCGGCTGTCGTTCGACCAGATCGGGCGGAACCCGGCCCAAGGGTCGCTCGTGAGTTGACTCAGTGTCCCTCCCGCGAGCGGCGCGACAAACAGGCCCCTGTATTTGAAGCCGGAGAAGGCGATTTGTTGGGCGTCGGGCGACCACGACGCGGCCATGTACTCGCCGCGAGCGAACTCCCGGATGTTGGATATCGAAATCGAATCCGCCCAACTTGCGGTGGCGGCTACGAAAACGCTTGCGAGGAGCCGAACCAACGTTTTCATCTTGGACTGTGGAGGAGCAACTGAGATGCCAACTTTGATAGACAAGTAATTTCAATGCATTAAGAGCAACCCTTTCAAAGTGAGATTTCAGATTGAAAGGATCGTCCCCTAATCGGGACGTTTGCATCTCTCCAGCCACAAGCGAGCGTTTGACTCCACCTTCCCGCCCTCGATGGCACCGGCGATGGAGCAGACCATGGCGGGACGGGCAGCTAACACGGAGTCAAGGCTCTGAAAAGTGATCCCGCCGAGCGCAACCACCGGCAACCTGACCGTGCCCACCGCTTCGCGAAGGGCTTCAACGCCTGTTACGGGGTCGGGGTTGGGCTTGCTGCGAGTGGCGAAGACGGGACCGAACCCGATGTAATCGACCGGATCGCCGAGCGCCATTCTCGCCTGGCGCAGGTTGTGCGTGGACAGTCCGATCACGGCCTTCGGCCCCAAGATCTCTCTTGCCTCGGCCGGCGGCAGGTCGTCTTGTCCCACGTGCACGCCTTCGGCCCCCACGTCCCTCGCGATTTCCACGAAGTCGTTGATGATGAAAAGACGGTCGCGAGGAATCAGCGGCCGGATCTCTTGAGCGATCTTCCTCGCATCGTGCTCCTCCAGACCCTTCATTCGAAGCTGGATGATCGGGCAGCCCGCGCGAACGTAGGCCTCGGCGATTTCCCGGAAGGAAAGTGAAGGATCGGGATACGGATCGATAATGGCGTAGAACCCGCGGAGGGGCGGCCGGGAAGGGGCGGGGGGCATGGCTCAGGAGCGCAACAGCCGGACGCCGCCCATCATCACCAGACCCGCCAGGAAGAGAAAGATATGGAGGGCGCGGGAATCCTTGGCCTCATGAATTTCGGGGATGAGGTCGGAGATGCCGATGTGGAGGAAGATACCGCCTGAGAAGGCCAGAAGCGCCGGGAGCAGGGCTGCACCCGCGAGATCCGAGGGGATCCCTGCGGCTACGGCGCCGAGGGGGATCATCGCCACGAACAGGAGGTTTGTCCACACGACCTTCGTCCAAGTGAAGTGCTCGCGCAGGAGGAGGCTCGTGAGCGAAAAAGCCTGCGGTGCATGGTGGGCCAGAATCCCCAGGAAGACGGCAAAACCGAGGCCCGTGGCGGGCAGCATCATGCTGGAGCCGAGGGCCAGACCGTCCGAGAAGGAATGGATCGAGAGGCCGACGAAGGCGGGGTAGCCCAGCACGTGCGTTTCACAATCGGGCTCCTCGCACGGATGCACCATGAAGAACCTCTCCAGGACGTAGATCAGACTGAAGCCGGCAATGAAGAACAGTCCGGCCTTGGCCGCGAGCGAGTCAAACACTTCGGGTACGATATGGAAGAAGGTGAGTCCGAGAAAAACGCCCGCGCTCAGGCTCAGGCTTCGGGTTCGCCATCGCGTGCCGGGTCTCCGCCGGAGGAGTGCGAGACCCATGGCCACGGAGATCATGATGAGGATCGTGTAGAGGGAAAGGCGGGCCAATGAGAGGGACATGCGTCTCCCATTATGAAGTTTGATCGCTTCGGCGTCCACTCACCCGCTTTGTATTCCGATGCCCGGGACCCTGCCCTCTTTTTGGAGAAGACAGCCGGACGCCAAAATGGTGTATTTCGGATTTGCCGGTTGGGGCCTTGCGAGAATGGTTAGGGCTGGTTTCCCCTCGCGGATCACTCTCGGAGAGCAGCTCAGATCGGTAATTCTTCACCGCGTCGTCCGGTCCTCCGAATCTCGCCATGCCCTTCGCAATCCATCGTGGGCCGTCATCCGCCCGCGGCACCTGGGCACACGCCAAGGTATTGATACGCGTCATGGAGGACGGCGTTCCGGCCTGATATCGTGCATTCAAAGAAGGAGGCCTCGATGGTTCGACACGTCTTCCTCGGAGTGATCCTCTCCGCGTTCCTGATCCCGGTCCTTCCCTCAGTGGCGCGTGCCGCCGGAGGGAAAGACCTTTTCCTCGAAAAGAAATGCGACAAGTGCCACTCCGTTGCGTCCGAAAAGATTGAGAAACAGGTGAACAAGAAAACGGGAAAGAAAAAGAAGGGACCCGACCTGTCGGGCGTGGGCCTCGACCATGATGCGGACTGGCTGACGAAGTTTGTGAAGAAGGAAATCGAAGCCGAGTCCGTTTACGACAAGACCAAGAAAGTGAAGCACAAAAAGAAGTTCAAAGGGACGGACGCCGATCTGAAGTCGCTCGTCCAGTATTTGGCCGGTTTGAAGACGAAGGTGGAAGTCAAAGAAGAAGCCGGAGGGGAAGAGGACGAGGAGGAAGGCGAGGAGAAAGACTGACCCGCTTCTTACTATAGAGGCTAAGCCTCGATAGCTACTATCGAGGCTTAGCCTCGAAGACCAGAGACGACCCTCCCTGGAGGATGGGGGGGAGGAGGTGACACGTGATGAGTTGGGGAATCATCTTGGTGTTCGCCTTGGGGGCGCATGGATCCGGTTCATTCGAACTCAGCCGGGAGTGTACGGAGTGCCACACCGGCATCTACGGTTCAGACTGGAGCGGCTCCATGCACGCCCGCTCCTACACAGATCCGCTTTTCCAAAACCAATTCAAAGAGGTCTCCAAGCCCGAGGAACGCCGGATCTGTTTGGGTTGTCACGCCCCGCTTGCCATCTACGATCGTGATCCGCAACTCACGAAGGCCACGACACGCGAGGGAGTGAGCTGCGATTTCTGTCACACCGTCTCCGCACTCCTGCCGATCGCCTTCGATCAACCCCTGCGATTCGTCCTCGCGCCGGGCGAGGTCAAGCGGGGGCCCTTCAGCGCGGGGGAGATGATCGAGAAAGGCCACAAGAACGAACGATCGTCCCTCTTCAGGGACTCGGCCTTCTGCGCGGGATGTCACGAGGTCGTCAACCGGCTGGGCCTTCACGTCATGAGTACCTTCAGCGAGTGGAGCCAGAGCGTCTATGCGGCCCAGCGGATCGCCTGCCAGAACTGCCATCTGCCGCAAGACATCCGGTTCCCGACGGTGGACCCCTCCACGGCCGTGACTCCCCGATCCGCCACCTCCCACTCCATGCTCGGGGGACACTCGGCGCTCCAGCTCCGCGGCGCGGGAATGCTGGCTCTAAGGGCGTACGTCATCGGCTCGGTGGTCGACGTATCGGTGGACGTCACGAACGTCGAGGCCGGTCACTTCCTGCCGACCGGATTGCCGTCCCGCAAAGTGGTCCTCAAGGTGGGGCTGTTCGACGAGAAGGAAGCCATGATTCAGGAAAAAGAGATTGAGTACAAACGGGTGTTGGGCGATACGCAAGGCCGACCCATTCCATCCGGCAAAATCCTGGACCTCTTCCTGAATTCATCGAGCGTCGTTTCCGATACCCGAATTCCTCCAAAGGAAACTCGCCAGGAGCGAATTCGATTTGAGACCTCGCGATTTCGGCGGCCCCGCGTAGCCGTGGCGACCCTGGAATACCGGCTCGAGCCCGGACCCCCCGATCGGCCGTTCCCACCGCTTCGGTTGGCCGAGCAAAGGATGGACCTCCCGCTGCGGCCCGCCGCGGGCCGGTACTACATGCTGGCCCTCTTTGTCCTGGCCCTCGCCGGGGCCCTCTGGTTCATGGCCCGGCGGCGCACCGAAGGGAGCGGGTAGCCTCCACCCGCGCGGGCCCCGATGCGGAACCGCTCAGTATTGATTGACAGCCGTGGGCCCAGGCGGAAGAATGCCGCTCCATGACCCTCCCTGATGGTTCACGATGCGCTTGGATTCTTGCCTGGATCGTTTGTGGTGTGGCCGGATGCAACAAGAATACGAATGACCCGCGTCTGGTCGGCCCGCTGGCGCCGACCGAAACGCGCGCCGGAGAAATCCGATCCGCCAAGGAGCTTCTGTCCGGCCCAAAGGCCGAAGGCAGGCTCGGCGACTACAAATTGATCAACGAACGTGTTTCGTTTGTCGTCGAGGGGGCGCGACCGTCATCCGGTTATCTCGCCTACGGGGGCCTCGTCGTCGACGCGGTTCGCGAGGGGCAGGGAGGGGGATCGGGTCAGGACTCCTTCGAGGAGGCGGGGCCCGTGATCAATCTTCAGGCGTTCCGTGGGGAGAAGGTGGAGATTGTGAATCCAGGAGGTTCGGGAATACCGGCGGTGATCAAGGTGAGGGGAAGCCTGGCGCCGGTCCCGATCGTGGCGGATCTATTTCCTCTGCAATTGGCGACGGGCGCCGCCGCGATCACCTACACCCTCGAACCGGGGGCCTCGGACCTGCGCATGGACTTGGAAATTACGAACTCGGGATCCCAGTCGGTGTCCTTTCAGGTCGGAGCCATGTTTCTGTTCGGGGACTATGTGAAAAGGTTCGTTCCCGGAGTGGGGTTCGACAGCGCCCAGTTCGGTGGGCGCACGGTCGATCTCTTCGGCGGGGTCGGGCGGGATGTGTCCTATGGTTGGGCATCCGAGACGGAAGACACCAAGATCGCCATCAACATTCTGGATGTGTTTGTTACGATCG
Organism: Nitrospirota bacterium; assembly: GCA_016180645.1. NCBI lineage: Bacteria > Pseudomonadati > Nitrospirota > Nitrospirota bacterium. Next base: position 68,234 of record JACPAV010000012.1, read on the forward strand.
GTGAGCCCGTGTCCGTTGCGCCCGGCGCTTCCCTGAGCCTGACTCGACGTCTCGTCGTGGCCGGCGGCACGGTGGAAGAACTGCTTGAAGCGAGGGATCTCGCGCTTGGCCGGAGTCGGCCCCGGGGCATCGTTGAAGGTCGGATTGTCGGGCTGACTGCCGAAGATCTCGCTCACACAGAGGTTCACGTGTTGAGCGAACGCGAAGAGGGCGAGGAACTCCTGACGCAGGGGAGGCCGGATGGCAACGGACGCTTCCACTTCGCCGTGCAGCCCGGACCGGTCCGCCTCGTTACGGTGGCCCCCGGCCGTCCAAAGAAAATTGTGGACCTGGAGGTGAAGGAGGGCGTTTCCGCACTGGGCGATCTGAGTTTGCCTGCGCGAGGCGGGCTCTCGTTTGAAGTATCTGATGAAACGGCCCCGCTTCCCTCAAAACTGACCATCGAATCTCAGGGCGAAGATCCTGATCCACCGAAGGCGATCCTCGGCGAGCCGCCGAGGCCGGAGGACACCATCCGACTCGTGTTCTCCCACTCCGGTTCTGGAGAAGTGGCGTTGCCGCCGGGCGCCTACCGTGTCACCGCATCACGGGGCGTTGAGTATACAATCGATTCTCAAGTCTTGACCGTTCCAGCCGATGGAACCGTGTCGTTCCGCGGGGCGCTCAGCAAGGTGGTCGATACGGGCGAATACCGGTCCGGAGATTTCCATATCCATGCGCTTCCGAGCCCGGACAGCGAGGACCTCCTGGAGATGAAAGTGCAGGCCTTTGCGGCGGAGGGGCTACAGATCGCCGTATCCACCGACCACGACCGGCTGACGAACTACGCGCCTGCCGTCGCCTTGCTCGGTCTCGACCGATGGTTGACCACGTTCATCGGCGACGAAATTTCAACAAACATCAAAGGCCACTTCAACGCCTTCCCGCTCGCCCTTCAGCCGATGGCGCGGAACTCCGGCGCCGTGGACTGGTTCGGGCTCACGGTTCCCGCGATCGTCGAATTGGCGAGGAAAGCGAACTCGGGCGATGAGCTTGTGCAGATGAATCATCCTCGCGGCAGCTCGGCCTATTTCAATTACATCGAGTTCGATCCCGCAGCCGGCGAATCCAGGAACGCCGCTGAATTCACGACCCAGTTCGACACCATCGAAGTGTTCAACGGCAAGCGGAAGTCAGACACCCCCAAGGTATTGCAGGATTGGTACTCGCTGCTCAACCGCGGCGTCTTCATCCCGGCCGTGGGGAATTCCGATTCGCACACGGCGGCGCAAAAGCAGGAGGTTGGCTATCCGAGGACCTACATTCGCTTCCCCGGTGTGAGTTCCCTTTCGGAGATCGACAAGGCCGGGCTGATGAAGCGGATTCGCGCCGGCGATGTCACCGTGTGCGGCGGTCCGTTCGTGACGATCGAAGCCGGGGACGTGTCGATGGGTTCAACCGTGAAGGCCGTGGACGGCGCCGTCGAAATCCGCGTGCGGGTTCAGGCTCCGCCCTGGATGGATGTGGATACCGTGAAACTCATCGTGAATGGGAGGGAGACTTCGGAGCTTTCCTTTCCGTTGCCTTCGAGTGGTGACGTTGTCAGGCTCGACAAGATGGTCACGGTGCGGGTGGCTACCGATGCCTGGGTTGTTGAGGTTGCTGAAGGCGACGGCGATCTGGGGCCTGTGGTTCTCGGCACCAACGCCCTGTCGTTCACCAACCCTATTTTCATCGATGCCGACGGCAACGGCGTCTTCGATCCGCCGCGCTGAGCGGTTCCTCGATGGCTTCCTGGTGGTGAAATGGCAAGTGTCCCGTCATGTGCGGTTCCATTTCCGCATCACCACGGTTTTCAATCAAGACCCGAGAGATGTGAGATCTTGAGGGGAAGGCTCCTCGGGGGCAGGCTCTCCCTCTAGGCAGCAGAACAGAAGTCCTTGGAGATGCTCACCGCGGTTCGCGGAGCCTGACACGTCTTCGAGTGCGGCCTCGGCTCCGAATGCCTTCAGAGCCGGGCGGCAGCGAGGCTCCGCTGCGGATAGGGAGGTTTGTCGCAGAGCGTTTAGGCTCTACACGTAGATGTGCGCAATGAGTATTGTGTGCATTCCTAGGAGATGTCCGGGAGACGGGGGGGCTGGAGCACTGATTTCTCCACTTCACGCGAGGCGCTGCTCGCGACCGCCCGCGGGAGACTGAACCAGAAAGTCGATCCGACATCCTTTTCGCTGCTCACTCCCACTCGGCCCCCATGTTTTTCGATGACCTCTTTGACGAAAGCCAGACCGAGGCCTGTCCCCTTGCTTGTGCGATGTTGGGAGGAGGAGGCGCGATAGAACTTCTGGAACAGCTTGGTGAGTTCCTGATCGTCCATTCCGTAGCCCTGATCGATTACAGAGACGGTGAGACCCTCCTTCGCCGTTGCGAGCTTGACGCGGACCTCCCGGTCGTTCGGGCTGTACTCGATGGCATTCGACACGAGATTTGTCACCACCTGGCTGAGCAGATCGCCGTCCACGTTAACGGTATTGTCACCCGGAGAAACGTCCAGGGCCAGGTGGATGGATTTCTCGGTGGCCCGGGGCCGGAAGCCCATGATGCATTGTTCGAGGAGTCCGGCGATGTTCCGTGGGGCCAGTTGCAACTCCTGCCGGCCGGACTCGATGCGGGAGACGTCCAGGAAAGAGTCGATCAGGCGTCTGAGCCGTGCGACATGGTCGAGGATCAGGTTGGTTTGTTTTTCCGCCTGGGGATCTTCGGATAGGCGATCCTGGAGAATTTCAGCGTAGGTCTGAATTACGGTCAGGGGCGCCCTCATTTCATGGGACATGAAGTGGACAACCTCCGTCTTACGGCGATTGAGCTCGGCCAGATGTGAGACATCCGTGAATACGAACACGCAGGCAAGAAGAATCTGTTCCCGGTCCCAGACGCCCGCCGCCGTCAATCGTACGGTCCGGAGAGGTGCCTGAATCTCTGCCTGGACCTCGTAGTGGCCGCGGAGCGTGGCAATCGCTTGCAAAGCAGCGTGGGTCGCATCTTTCTCCCAGCCCAGGCGCGCCTGGAGGATTTCCCAGATGCTTTCCTCCGGCATGTGTCCGTTGACAACGATGCCCAGATACTCTTTTGAGAGCGGGTTCAGGAAAATGATTCGTCCCAACGGGTCGGTGACCACGATGGCGGCACCCGCCTCGTTCAGCACGGTTCGAAGCATTTCCTGGGTTGAGAGCACATTGTCTGTTGCCGCGCCCAACGATTCAAACAATTTCGTGAGGTAGGGTCCATTCAACGCTTTCATCTGGGCATCCTCACCCAAATGAGCCGCCCGAAGGATGTGTCCCTGGCGCGCGCCGACATCGCGCATTTTCCGAACTGCGGATGCCATGCGCTCGTGGAGTGGGTCTGGCGTCTGACCCGACGGGACATCACCCAGGGCCGAAGCCATAAGCATGGATGTATACCGCTTGCCAAGGGCTTCCAGGTCGGCGGGATCATCCGGAAGCCGGAGAAAATTGGAGTTCTCCGTCAGGGTGAGTATCCCGCCGCTGATCTGCGAGACACTGGATTCCAGATTGTGCCACATCAGCTCAAAGGCGCCCGTCAGCTCCGCGATCTCATCGGCGGATCGGCGGGTGTGAGATAGTTCGGCCATCCCCAGCCCGAGCCGGCGAATCCGTTCGGTCAAGGTTCGAAGAGGCCGGGAAAACCTTGAGGAGAAGAAGGCGACCAAGGAGGTTCCCGCGATAAGAACGATCAGGGTCAGGGCGAGAAGGGTGAGCGTCGACCGATGGAGGGTGTTGGCGACCCGCTCCTCCGAAACGTCGACCTCAATCCGTCCGATGGGGGTCTTGTCGTGCAGAATGGGAGCGGATACGTGGAGGGCATGGATGCCGGAAGGCGTAGCATAGCGCGCCAGTGAAGGTTGGCCGGAGACCACCCGTGGGAGTGTGAGACCTGGCGGGAGCCGGTACAAAGTGTTTTCGCCGGCCGAATAGGGAACAAGGATCCTCCCGTCCGCCTGAACGACATTGAGGCTGAGGATGTCCAGATTTTGGCGGGACACCAAGTCGGCCACAACGCTGTCGAGAGCCAGGCGCAGATCGTGAGAAGGAAGCAGGACCACCTCATGACTCTGGATGGCGATCTGGTTGGTCATCGCGAGAACTCCCTCAAGATACAATCTCCTGAAATTGGTTCGTTCCCTCAGTGTGCTGACGCCTCCAATGATGGCGACCGTGGCGATGATGACGCACCCGAAGACATAGATCAGCTTCTTCCGAACAGACAAGCCTGAGGGTCGGGAGCCATCCACTTCAGCCACTCTCCGGAAGGTTCCGAACAATGGGCGTCGAACGCTTCGACCGGATCCGTCCGGCGTGTCGGCCTGTCCGGCGGGAAGAGTCGTGAATCCTGAATGCGAGGCGTTAGCGGGAGGTGGCATCGATCGATTCCAGTCGGCGGGAAATGGATTCCGCGTTCTCCAGGAAGGTTCTCATCTCGGCATCGTCGGGTGCGTGCTGCAGACCTCGTCGCCAGAAAAGGGCTGCCTGGCGGTAGTTCCGGGATCGAAAGGATTCGAGGCCCAAGTAGCGGTAGGCCCGGCTCAGGGAGAGTCGCGTGAACGAGTGTCCTGGGAGCTCTCTGAGCAGGGCCTCCCAGGTTGTGATGGCGGCGCTATACTGGTGCTCCTCATACTGTCGCCTGCCCATCTCAAAACGCCTTGACTGCTCGGGCGAGATCAGGGGTTCCGAAGCGGGTTCCGGTTCCGGGACGATGACCGGTTCCCTGGGCGGAGCCACAGCCCTCACCGGCAGGGCTTTGGGCACGGCAGGGGGCGGGGATTGAACATGGGGCGGCGCGGGAGGCTCGGCAGGTTCCGGTTCTTCAGCGATCTGTTCCGGGGCGGCCGGGATCGGCTGGACGACCGGCCTCGCGAGCACCTCCTTCAGATCGATGGCCTTGAGCGAGGCTTGGGATGCGAGAATCCAGGCGTCCTCGTAATGCTTCGACTGTGTGGCGGTGCGGGCCTCCTCGAAACTCCGCCTTGCCTCTTCGAACCGTTCGGGCTCGCGCTGTTCGGCGCCCAACTCCCAGACCGCCCCGAGTAACGTTCCGGCCTGGTTCAGCGCCTGTTCGACGAATTTCATCGAGGTATCTTCCACCGTCGACTGCACGAGTTGCTCCCGCACCGTCGTATCCTGTTCGATGCGGCGCGAGTACAGGATGTCGGGCCCGGTCTGTCGGACAGGCGGTCCGAACTTGTATCCGAGCGCGAGACGGTGCTCAGCCGAAACCGGATTCTGGAGGGTGAAGCTGTAATCCACGGAAATGATTCCCAACGAGAGACCGGCTCCCGTCGAATAGACGGTTCGGTCGGGGCTCAAGGCGCTGCCGCCTCTGAACGAGAGGGTATATCCATTCGAAATCGACGGGGCGGATCCGTCCGGCCCCGTGGCGAGCCATGACGACCAGGAACTCCAGGCGTATTCGAGGCCGAGTCGGAGTCCGGGCTTTGAACGGATGGGCACGAATCCATCCAGCCCAAGCGCAACATCACCGGCCAGAATCGGAAGGTCGCGTCGAAGCAGCTTGTAGCCGAGTCCCACGTTGGCCTGGGTGGGAAGCTGGGAGTTCCGCTTTCCCTCCCGAACGCCGGGGCCCAGATTGAGGATGGAAGCCCCGATTTGAAGATTCTGGACGGGCACTCTGTACACCGCGCCCAAGTCAGCGGCGGCGCCGATGGATCGCGTGTCGAAGACCTGCTGTTGAAAGGCTTTCAGGAAGGCGCCCACGCTTGTGGAGGGCCCCATATCCCGGCCGAATCGGCCGATGACGACACTGCGGGTTTCCCGTCCAGATCCCTGAGTCTTGGAATCCCCCGTGGTGAGGGAAAAACTCCCTAGATCCTCATAGTAGGCAAACAGGCCGATCGTGCCTTGCGATGAAAGGCCATGGTTGTACTCCATGCATCCGGCGTGCCCGCCTGAACTGGGCTGAAGGTAGCAAAAAGCGCCAACCTTGCTCACGACCATCGCCAGCGCCGCCGGATTCTGAGCTGCGGAGGAGTAGTCATCGGCTAGCCCGGAGACCGCGCGGCCCATGGCCACCGTTCGCGGATGGTCCAGGGCGTTGAGAAACCCCGGGCCCGTGGCTCTTGCGCCCTGTGCGCGGCCGGCGCCAAAAATGAGGATCAGGGCCAGCCAGCGACGGGTGGACCGCATTTACAGGGCTTGGCCGATCGACACCAGCCGGTCGAGCAGCCACCGAATGGACCGGATCAGCGCAGGCTTGTCCTTCAGCCGCCGGACCAGGCGGGGAGACCACTGGTAGTAGCGCCCAATGAACCACCTGCCTGGGGAAGTCCTAGAGAGAGTGGAATCGCGGAAACGTTTCAGCGCGAGAACATTTGGATGGAAAGGATTTCCATAGACGGTTGTGGCCACGAAACAGCCCTTGTCCTGCGAATGAATGACCATGTCAATGGATTTCCGATAGTCCTGGGTGGTGAATACCCCCCGATATCGCCCGATACCCAACATTTTTCCGCGTTGATCCTTTCCGTCCCAATCAACGGACTGGGGGCCAGCCGGCCGATTGGAGTCTTGGAACACCGTGCGAACCGGCTCGCTCGTGGAATCGTAGATGATGAGTGAGGCGGGGCCGGCCGTGGCGAGGTTGAAGCGGATCGTGGTGGATCCCAGGCGGGGATCGAAGGGATTGGGGAAACTTTGAAACAACCGGTTTTCCGGCAGGGCCAGATACTGGATGTCCACGCCGCCGGCCAGGGTCAGGCTCTCCTCCGCCACCGTTGCATGCAGGGTGAGGGACTGTTCCTCAAACGAGTAGGCATTCACCTCTGCGGTGCCGGTGCTGTCGCTCATCCGCTCCGGGGGCTCGATAACCAGGGTCGAGGATTGCGGCGTGAAAAACTGGATCGTCTTTCCTTCAACAGGGTTGCCGTACGCGTCTCGAATGTAGGCCATCACCCGTACGGGCGTTTCACCATCGGCCACCGACGATACCGGATCGGCGGCAAGAATGGAGAGTCGGCCGTCCGCGATGCACGCCGCGCCATTGATGGAGAAATTGAGGGGACTGCCCGCCAGCCCTGTACGAATGGCCTGTAAGATCGTTCGACCGGCGCGCTGGCCGATTACCACCTTCACCCGGGCCATGCCGTCCGGTCCGGAATTGACGAGATCCGTGGCAATCTGGGTGGTGGGATCCGAGCCCGGAGGCAGGGAGAATGCTACGGAGACGCCCTCCACCCCCACGCCCAGTCCATCCGTAACCTTCGTTTCGAGGGTCGTTTCGCTTCCCACACAACCCTGGAGAATTCCATCGCTCGAATGAAAACTCATCCGATCCGCGATGTTCACGAGGATACCGAACGCCTGGCTCCGAATCGTACGGGCGGGACCGGTGTTCTTTCCTTCTTGAGCACTATTGGCTCGGATCACCATGGCGTAGTCGCTCCCGGCCGCAAACTCCGGGGCCGCGGAGTCCCAGCGCGCCTCAAAGGTACCCGGACGTTCGCGAACGGTTCGTATGCCGGCCATGCCCACGGGCATGTTTCCTTTTACGATTTCAAGGGTTGGTTCCTGCGTCAGTGTGTTCACCTGGGTACCGTCGGGCCGGGTCACGGTGAAGATCATTCTCGCGATCGATCCTCTGGAGATATCGTCAGGTTGGTCCGCGATGTCGAGGATCAGATCCGTATTGATCTGGTGTGGCGCTTCCAGGGAGAACAGCGGAAAGGAGCCTTTGACGGCCACGCCATCCCCAAGGCGCAAATCCCCCTTTTGCTCGATAGAGGCTTTCAGGAGCTCACCCGAGTTGGCCTTGTCACTGACATCAACGGCCACGAAGAAGACGCGATCGCTGCCGGGACCAATGGCAACGTCGGTGAAAAGGAATTCCTTTTTCGCAGACCTGAACGGTCCGGGCTCACCAATCTCCGGATCGCCATTCGGACCCGAGGCGAACTTCTGATTCCCGTCATCCACAAAGAGGTGAACCGTGGAAACGGATGAATCATTCGAATTGAGGCTTGTCACCGTCATTCCTTTTACCACCTGGCTATTCTCCCCCGCGTTGTGAACAAGGATCGCGAGGACCGGCACGTGCTTGCTTCCGGCCGGGACAACCCGGAAATCGACGGGCAGGGATCCCCAGAAGAGAGAACGCGCGGTCACGGTGAAAGCCCCCGAGGTCAGCGTCGCATCGGGTCCCCGAAGTCCGGATCGCGTTCCGGAATCGCTGGCCACCCGAAGGGTGTAATCGGTACCCGAGGCTTGTGTGGGCGGGACAGACCATGTCGCTTTGTAGCGCCCCTCGGCGGCATTCACGGTGCTCCAACTCGCGGAGCCGACGTTCCGCTCTTCTTTGAACACGAGCACGGTAGGGGATCGGTCGAACTGTTGCACGGGTGCTGAATCGAACCCCCGACGAATTGTAAATTCCATCCAGGCGTCATCTCCGATGGCGGCCGCAGCCGGCTGGGCCTCGGCCTTGAAACTGAGGCTTGTATCGATGCTGAAGGTGGCCGTGGAATGGGACGTGGTCGGGCCTACATTCCCCGCGCTGCCGGCCGAATCCGCCATGACCCTGAGCACATAATCCGGACCCTTGGTCTGGAAGTCGGGAATCACCCAACTGATCCGATACTTCCCTTCACCCGGCTTGACCACGTCCCATGCGCCTGCCGCCATTTCCTGGCTTCCCTTGTAAATCTTGACCTTGGGAAGCGGATCGAAAGAGGCGACGGGGCCGCCGTCCGAATATTGAACCTGGAGATCACACCCCACGGTGTCCCGGGCGGTCCCAGCCTTGGGCTGGTTCAGCAGGGTGAATCGGAGTGATGTATCGACGGAGAAATCGGCCGAGGCCAGTTCGGCGTTTGTTCCCTTGTTGCCGGCGGCTTTGGCCACACCGGCAAAAAGCGCGATATTGTAGTTTGGCGACGTCGCTTGGAAGTCGGGGATCTTCCAAGTGGCGCGGTATCGGCCGAGAGAGGAATCGAACACGGACCAATTGGGAACGGCAACGTTCGTAATGCCCAGCCGAACATTCAGAGTGGGTGTGGCATCGAGCGTAGGAACCGCCGTGCCATCCGAAAAGGTCACGGCATATTCCGCAACCACCGTGTCGCCCGCCTTTTGGGGCAACGGCTGTTTGACGATCGAAAACGTAAGTTGCGTGTCCACGGTGAAGCTATTGGAAGCCAGTCCGGTAGCCGGGCCGAAATTGCCGCCCGCCGATCCGGATGATGCCGTCAACAGAAAACTGTAGTTGCTGGACGTCGCCTGGAAATCGGGCACCACCCACGTCGCGCGGTAAGTGCCGAGCGCGGTGTTGAGGGGAGACCAGGCGGCTGTTGCGACTTCGGTCCCGCCCTCTCTCACGCTTACCACGGGGGCCACTCCGAAATTGGTGACGGCGGTCCCGTCGGAGTATTCCGCCCTGTAATCCGCAGACACCGTTTCACGGGCCTTCGCCCGGCCGGGCTGGGCCGTCAGGACCAGGGTGAGGGTGGGATTGACCAGATGCCCGCTGTCCACCCCCGTTCCCAGCGAGCTCAGAGGAAAGGAGCCGGACATGCTGTAAGGACCTTGGGCGAGATCGGCTGCGACGTCGATCTTCGCATTCAGCCGCGCGCCGGCCGTGGCCGTTCCGGAAAGATCGAATGCGACAAACAACTGCCGTGTGCCGCCGTTCCTCGCAATGATGAGGTTCAACCCGCTGAACGTGTAGGTCCCGCCCGCAAAGGCACCCGCATTCCCAATTTCCGAATCCGTTGCCGGCGTGAATTGGCCGTCTCCCGTATCGACAAAAAGGTGTACCGTGGTGATGTCGGAATCGGCGCCGTTCACGCGCGTAACTTTCACGCTGTTCAGAACCTGATCATTCGCAATATTATTGTTCGTGCCCGACAGAGCCAACACCGGAATCTGAGTTTTGCCCCTCGGTTGCGACTGGGAGGCGAGGAGTTGGCGCATCCATGCCACCGCCTGTGTCGCTCCGCCGGATATCGCGAATGTGCTCGTGGCCTGATCGGTCGCGGGACCGGCATTGCCCAGAGCCCTCGCGACTGCGGCTTGAATGTGAAAATCATAGTCGCTCCCAGAGAAGGCCCCAAGGGGAACCACCCAGGACGCCCGATACTGACCCGTGAGCACATTGAGCACGGACCACACCGTGGTGGCTTGAAAGACCCCTCCCTTCCGGACCGTGACGGTGGGAAGGGTGGAGAAGTTCGTAACGGGAGCACCGCCGGAGAAAGTGACCTGAAAATCCGCGAAAATAGTGTCCCCTGCATTCCCGTTGGCGGGCGGCACGGTGTTGACGAAGGTGAGGGTGGTGTCCACGGTGAAGCCGTCGGAGGCCAGTCCGGTGGCCGGCCCGGCATTGCCGCCGGCCGATCCCGATGAGGCTGTTACGAGGAAATCATAGTCGCTGGATGTCGTCTGGAAGTCGGGCACCACCCAGGTGACGCGGTAGGTGCCAAGTGCGGCGTTGATGGAAGACCAGACGGCCGTTGCGACTCCGGTCCCTCCCTCTCTCACGCCCACCACAGGCGCCACGCCGAAATTGGTGACGACGGTCCCGTCGGAGTATTCCGCCCTGTAGTCCGCAGACACCGTTTCACGGGCTTTCGCGCCACCGGGCTGGGCCGTCGGAATCAGGCTGATGGTTGGATCGACGAGATGCCCGCTGTCCACCCCCGTTCCGAGCGAGCTCAGGGGAAACGCGCCGGACACCGTGTAAGGATTCTGGACAAGATCACCTGCGATGTCGACCTTCGCGTTCAGTCGCGCGCCGGCCGCGGCCGAACCTGAAACGTCGAAAGCGACAAACAACTGTTGTGTGCCGCCGTTTCTTGCAATGACGAGGTTCAGCCCGCTGAACGTGTAAGTCCCGCCCACGAACGCACCCGCGGTGCCGATTTCCAGGTCCGTCGCCGGAGTGAATTGCCCGTCGTTGCTGTCGACAAAAAGGTGTACCGAGGTGATGTCGGAATCGGCTCCGTTCACGCGCGTAACTTTCACGCTGTTCAGAACCTGGTCGTCTACAGCATTGTTGTTGATGCCCCACAGGACCAGCACAGGAACTTGAACCTTGCTCCTCGGTTGGGACTGGGCGGAGAGAAGTTGGCGTATCCACGTCACCGATTGCGTCGCGCCGCCGGATACCGTGAATGCGCTCGAGGCCTGATTCGTCCCGGGTCCGGAATTGCCCAGCGCATTCCCGGTAAGGGCCTGAATGTCAAAATCATAGTCGCTCCCCGCGGATGCCCCGGCCGGTACGGTCCAGGACGCCCGATACTGTCCCGTCTCCGCATTGAGGGTGGACCAAACCGCGTTGGCCTGGAATGCGCCTCCCTTCCGCGTCGTGACGGTCGGGAGGGTGGAGAAGCCCGTGACCAGAGAACCATCAGAGTAAGTGACCTGGAAATCGGTGAATGCAAGATCCCCGGCGTTGCAGTTGGCGGGGGGCACGGTGTTGGCGAAGGTAAGGGCACTGCTTACAAGGTGGCCGTTGGAAGCGGTTGTCCCGAGCGAGCTCATGGGAAAGGCGCCCAGAACCGATCCCGATTCGCTCACATCGGAAGAGGCGTTCAAGGATGCGCTTAGGCGGGCGCCATCGATGGCTGCCGTTGAAACGTCCACCGTAACCCAGAAATACCTGGTTGTATTTTTCGTGAGCGATACGCTCAGACTCGAGAATGTCTTTTTCCCGCTGGAGAACGGCCCGGCCGTGCCGATTTGCGTGTCGGTGCCCGGCTCAAAGACTCCGCTGGCATTCGCATCCACCCAAAGCCGGGCGCTGGAGATGTCCGTGTCGGCGCCGTTGACACGCGTAAGGGTCAGGCCATTCAGGGTGTTCGTCGAGTTGTTCTGGGTGGCTTTGAGTTCAAGGACTTTCACGGTGGTTTTGCCTCGTGGGAGCGTCTGGGCCGTCACCGCGCCGGCGGACCAAGTCGTGCTGGAGTAGGATTTTCCCGGCAGTGCGGCCAGCCAGACCAGTCCCAGCGCGAGAAGGGTGAGGCGAGTGAAGACGGCCCGCATGAATCTAGCCCTGGAGCGCCTTCTGTTTGGATTCGAAGTATTGGGCGACGTGCTTTGCATCCATCGGTTGGCTGAAGAGGTAGCCCTGCCCGTAACGGCAGCCGAGACATTTCAGGCGACGAAGCTGCTCCGCCGTCTCCACGCCCTCGGCCACCACATCCATGCACAGGCTGGTCGCGAGGACGCAGATGGTCTTGATGACCTCCGAACTTTCTTCATCGATGCCGAGCCGTTTGACAAACGTTCGGTCCACTTTCAGGGCGTTGAAATTGAATCGATGGAGGTAGCTCAGGGACGAATACCCCGTTCCGAAGTCGTCGATCACCAACTGGATGCCTCGATCCTTGAGCTGAAGCAGGATGGCGGTGACGGCCACCGTGTCTCCCGTGGTCACACTTTCGCTTATCTCAAGGCGGAGGGAGCGCGGGTCCAGCTGGGTATCCCGGAGGATGCGGTCGATCCGGGCAACAAGATCGATCTTGGCGATTCGCTTGCCTGAAAGTTTGACGCTGATGGTGAAGGAAGGGGGAAGCTTGAATTTCAATTGCCACTCCCGCATCTGGCGGCAGGCATGGTCCAGCATCCAGAAGCTGATGGGGGTGATCAGGCCTGTCTCCTCCGCAATCGGGAGGAATTCTCCAGGCAGGATCACTTTGCCGCTGGGGTGTTTCCACCGCAGAAGGCACTCGAGTCCGATGTCCTTCCCTGATTCCAGGTCTACAATGGTCTGGTAATCCGCGGCCAGTTGGCCGCGATCGACGGCTTTTCGAAGGTCCACCTCGAGGTTCAGCTTGGCCACGGCCCAGGACCGCATTTCGAGGTCGAAGATCTCATGCCGCGCGCCGCCGTCCGCCTTTGCCCGATACATGGCGGTATCCGCATCGCGAAGCATCTCGTGAGCGCCGGTATACCCGGTGGTACTGATCGCAACCCCAATAGATGCCGAGGTCTGCACTTCATGCTTGCCGAGCTCGAAGGGGCGGGCAATCTCCTGCTGAATCCGTTGCACGATACGCAGGGCACCGACTGCATCTTTTACGTCGTCCAGCAACACGGCAAATTCATCCCCGCCAAACCGTGTGACGGCGTCGCCCGGTCGGAGGCAGGCTTCGAGCCGGCGGGCCGCCTCGACCAGAAGAAGATCGCCGACGGGATGCCCCAGGCTGTCGTTGATGAACTTGAAGCGGTCAAGGTCGATAAACAGGACGGCCAGGGCGTATTCCGGGTTGCGATGGGTTCGAGCCAAGAGCCGCTCGACCCGGTCGAGGAACAGCGCGCGATTCGGTAGACCCGTAAGGGTGTCGTGCATTCGGCGTTTGCTGACGTCGCTCACCGATCCAGCCATGCGATGAGGGGAACCGTCACTGCCCAACACGCCGAGACCGCGGTTCAGGACCCAGCGGTAGGTCCCGTCCCGGTGCAACATGCGATATTCCTCCTCAAAGGTAAGCTGGGTTCCCTTGGTGACGGCATCCACCGCGCTTCTGACCGTGAAGATGTCATTCGGATGGACCCGGCTGAACCATTCGTCGGGCTTATTCTCGAGTTCCGTCTCCCCGTAGCCGATCATGGCCTTCCAACGAGGGGAGAACTGAATCAGATTCGTCGTGAGATCCCATTCCCACAAGCCGTCGTTGGCCGCCTGAACGGCAAGGGAATAGACGGGATGCTCCGCCACCTCAGGTTTCTGGACGAGTGCGGCGAGGAGTTGTCGGCCACCGATGGTGACCCGGGTGAGACGGACGGTGACGGGAATGGGCTCCCCGTCGTGTTTCATTCCATGCAACGCGATTCTTCGCCCGAGCAATCCCCAGGTCGTCCGCCCGAATTCCACGGGATCAACGGGGATCCTGAAGCCATTGTCTCCCACAAGGAATTTGCCCAGAGGGCGGCCCAGGAAGGCATGCGCAGGCAGGCCCCACATGGTTTCGATTTCCCGATTCAGCATGAGGATCGTTCCGGCGGAATCCGCCGTGAAAATGCCTTCGCCGATGCCATCCAAAATCGCCCGTATGTCGGGCATGGAATCGAAAGCATCCGCGGGATTGCCGTGACCCTTCGGACCAAACTTGCGGTCTGTGGCAGAAGCCGTCCGAACCGGTCCCTCCGCGCTCTGGACTCCTTCATCGAAAGGGCCGGCCGGGAATGTCCCTTCCGCCATCGTTCCACTTCCCTTCATAGCGCCACCTCAACGACGTGCATCGGAGACTCATGGGCACTCCGAGTGGTGGAATTCTCCTTCAGGTCGGCCGCTTCCAGCACGGCCCGGAATTCATCCAGCAGGCGCCGGTCTCTCCATCCCTTGTCGGCTTCCGCCACCAAGATCCCAAAGGCGTCCTCGTGGGAAAGCGCTTTCCGGTAGACGCGTCCGCTGGTGATCGCGTCGTAAATATCCGCAATGGTGACAATGCGGGCTTCGATCGAGATGGCGTTATCGGACAGACCCTGGGGATAACCCGACCCATCCAGACGCTCGTGGTGGGCGAGCACGACCGGAACCGCTCCCCTCAGTGAGTTCATCTGACCGATGAGGTCCCGGCCCATCAAGGGATGTTGCTGGATTTCCTTATACTCGGCCGGGGTCAGGGGTCCGGGTTTCAGGAGGATGCTGTCGCGGATGGAAATCTTGCCCAGGTCGTGGAGGAGGGCGCCTCTGCGGATGCTCCTCTGCGCAGTGTCCGGAAGTCCCACCCGTTTGGCAAGCCGGCTCGCCAGTTCAGACACCCGTTCGCTGTGCCGCGCGGTGTACGCGTCGCGCGCATCAATGCTTCTGGCGAGTGAAATGATGACTTGCTCGGCTTGATCGAGATCGTCCGTGAAGAACTTCAACTGAATCAGCGAACGCACACGGGCGATCAGTTCCACGGAGGAGAAAGGCTTGGAGAGGAAGTCCGTGGCTCCGGATTCGATGGCATGGATCTTATCCCTGCGCGTTCCCGCTCCGGTGAGCATGATGATGGGGAGGAGGCGGGTTCGGGGATCCGACCGAAGCTCAACAACGACGTCATTTCCGGAACGGTCGGGAAGATGGAGGTCCAATAGGATGAGATCCGGTGGGGAACCACGTACGTAGCGCAGCGCGCCTTCCACAGTGCCCTCTTCATGGATCGAGAATCCAAGGGGCCTGAGCAATTCACATACGGCGGTGCGGATTTCGATGTCGTCGTCAACGACGAGCAGCCGGCCGACTGGATTTCCGGGAGGGGAAGGGCCCTCCGCTGATGCTGATGAATTCATTGTACGTCTCCGATTCGTGGCTTCAATGGGCGAAGCCTTCCTGTTTCGCATAGCTCCATTTTCTTTTCCTCAAGGCGTTCCCATCCATGCCCCTCCGTTCATGCCTTGACGGATAGACCACTACAGACTGATAGGAATGAACGGGTTGCGCGGAAATCGAAAGCGAGGCGGTACTAGATATCGCTTACGCGATGATCGGCCAAAACTGCGTCCATAGAATCCTCCATGATTCATTGGGGATCGCCACGGTCGCCATTTTTCCGGCACACATATGTGCGATCCCTTTACACAGCCCCCCTGTGTATTTTTCTTATACCAATAAAGACCAGGAATGTCAACATTTACCCCACAAAAAAAACAGCTATTCTTATCCAATTTATTCTGCTCGTCTCGGTGCGGCCGGCCGATCCCATGTGCAGGGCTGCGCGGTCGCAATTCGTGGTTGTCCATCGGGTCGAAAGATAGCAGTGCACCATCACGCGCAAGTCACGCAGATGTCACGCCTGAGTCAATTCTTTCATCTGTCTGAAATTTTCGACGAGGGCAGCGGATACCCAGTTTCGCCCCCAAGAAGACAGTTGGGTGCACGGGAGGATCTCAGGACTCGGCCTCCGGGTACGCAAACCCGAGGTCCTCCCCTGCTTGAAACCTCCGACGGGAATCCATACCATGTGCGAATGACGCAAACCATTCTTGTCGTCGACGACGACCCCAATATCCAGAGAATTCTGCAATACACTCTGAGCCAGGCGGGGTTCCATGTGAAGCCGGCCTTGGAGGCGCGTCGGGCGCTCGACTATGCGCGTGCCAAGGCGCCGGATCTGGTCGTTCTCGATATCCAACTGCCGGACCTTTCCGGAATTGAAGTGTGCAGGCTGCTCAAAGAGGATCCTCGCACGAGGGAGATTCCAATCATCATGCTGACGGTTCGGGGCGGGGAGTCGGACAAGGTGTCGGCCTTCGAGACCGGCAGCGAAGACTACATGACCAAACCTTTCAGCACGAAAGAACTCCTCCTGCGCGTGCGGGCCCTGCTGCAACGATCCGGAAAGCCCGAAGCCCTCCGGACTCTTCAGGCCGGTGAACTGACGATGGACCTCGCAGGTCACCGGGCCGAACTGAAGGGCAAACCAATCGAGTTGACGGCCGTCGAATTCCGCCTCCTAGCGCATCTTGTCCAGAATCCGGGCGTGGTGATCGAAAGGGACATGCTGCTTGATCGTGTATGGGGCATCGAGGCGGAAATCGACACGCGTACGGTTGACACCCATGTCTGGCGCTTGAGAAACAAACTGGGGCCACTCGGTCGCAACATCCAAACCGTCCGGAATGTAGGTTACCGCTTCTCGATCTAGTGCACCGTGCAGGAGAATTTGGCGACTTGCATGCACGATGCTGCCCTGTGAAGGAATGCTGGAGGGGGTAATGAGGTCGGTCGTCATGGCCGTCATGCCAATCACGATCCATGAAAATCGCTTGGGAGATGCAGGAGAGGGAGGAACGTTACTAGGAAGATAGATTCTTGAGGTATGCGGGCAACGGCTTCAGGCAAGGGAATTGGAACATTTGTTAGGAGAAGAGGTCACGGAATATCTTGATTGTGTCCCGAGTGTCACGAGCCGTGAGCCTGCCTAATCGGGTGATCACGAGTCCCTTCGACACCGTCGCGATCTTTGCAAGCCGAACCGTGGAGGGCAAGGGCAATCCTGCTTCATCCGAATCTTGCAACGGATGGTCTCCCGGACCCGGTTTCTCTCTTCTGGCCACTTTCGAGGTGATCTGGGCAGTCACAAGGTCCGGCAGCGCTTCAATCTTCCTCGCGCGGCTGAGAACCAAGGCCGGGCGTTTCTTGGAGGCGGTTGGGTCGTCGAAAGGGAAGGGGACGAGGACAACGTCACCGGGTCGGTAGCGCGCGCTGAGGCGGTGGCTTCAAGAGGCCTTGGAGAACTCGGCCCAGTTGGCGCAGCATCCCGGTTCGGGGTCGGGGCATTCCTGCGTGAAGAACCTGGCGCGCAACCTCACGAGCCATCCGTCTCCCAACCATTCTGTCGCACGAGTTGTTTCACCCGCGCCGCGATCTCCTCGCGGATCCGGCGGACCTCCGCAAGGGGACGACCCTTCGGGTCCTGGATGGCCCAGTCTTCGACTTTCGCGCCGGGGATCAACGGGCATTCTTCCCCGCAACCCATCGTAATAAGCCACGAAGCGCCTTTTGAAAGTTCCACGGTCAACCGCCGCGGTTGCATTCGGCTTGCGTCCATGCCGACCTCCTTCAGGACCTCGACGACTTCCGGATGAACCCGCTCCGCCGGGCGAGTCCCAGCCGACAGGGCCCGCGCCTTTCCCGGATCCGCCAGCAAATTGAATATCGCCGAGGCCATCTGTGAGCGTCCCGCGTTGTGGACGCAGGCGAAGATCACCTTCGTTGCAAAGAACCTCCGCCGGAATGCCAGCGACACGTTCACCAATGCCATGAGAACGGGCACTTCGACCAGGGGACCGATCACGGCGGCAAAGGCGGCGCCGGAATCGATTCCAAAGACCGCGACCGCGACCGCGATGGCCAGCTCGAAGTTGTTGCTCGCCGCCGTGAATGAGAGCGTGGCCGTCTTCGGGTAGTCCACCCCGATCTTCCGGCCCATCCAGAAGGAGACCAGGAACATCGCGACGAAGTAGATCAGCAACGGCGCCGCGATCCGCAGGACATCGAGCGGAAGTTTCACGATGAGTTCGCCCTTCAAGCTGAACATCACCAGGATCGTGAAGAGAAGCGCGACCAGCGTGATGGGGCTGACCCTGGGGATGAACCGTGTCTCGTACCAAGTCCTGCCCTTGGCCTTCACCAGGACGAAGCGCGTGAACATGCCGGCGAGGAACGGGATCCCGAGGTAGATGAAGACGCTCTCCGCAATTTGCCCCATCCCGATCTCGACGACGCTTCCGCTCAGGCCGAAGAGCGGCGGCAGGACGGTGATGAAGAGGTAGGCGTAAACCGAGTAGAAAAGCACCTGGAAAATGGAGTTGAAGGCGACAAGACCCGCAGCGTATTCGGTGTCGCCCTTCGCAAGGTCGTTCCATACGATGACCATGGCGATGCAGCGGGCCAGGCCGATCATGATGAGGCCGACCATGTACTCGGGGTGGCCGCGCAGGAAGAGGATCGCCAGGAAGAACATCAGGATCGGCCCGACGATCCAGTTCTGCGCGAGCGAGAGCCCAAGGACCTTCCCATCGCGGAAAACATCGCCCAGCTCTTCGTACTTCACCTTGGCCAGCGGTGGGTACATCATCAGGATCATTCCGATGGCGATGGGGATGTTCGTCGTGCCGCTCTGGAAGCGGTTGACGAACGCCTCGGCGCCGGGGATGGCGTAGCCCACGCCGACTCCCGCCGCCATGGCCAGAAAGATCCACAGGGTGAGGTAACGATCCAGGAAGGAAAGCCGGCGGAGTGAAGTCACGGTCAAAGTTCCCTCTCGACCTGATGTCACCGACATGCGGCCGGTCCCATCGTCTTCCGCAGACGCAGCAGTTTCCTCACGAGGCGATCGTCGATGCGCGGCGACCGGGTCAAGGCCTGGAGAAGACGTCCGCGTTCGGGCTCGTCTTGAGGACGCAAACGATAACGCATCCAAGTCCCCTCCCGGCGGACCTCCACCAGCCCGGCGCCGCGGAGCACGGCGAGGTGGCGCGACACGTTGGGTTGGGAAGTCTCCAGGGCTGCCTGGAGATGGCAAACGCAAAGTTCGCCGTGGGAGAGGAGCGCTACGATCTGGAGTCGTGTTTCATCTCCGAGAGCCCTGAAGAGCTCCGCGAGCGATCGGGACCTTTGCTCGATGCGGATCACTATATGTGTATATTCGCATTTAGGAATATAAGTGTCAAGACCACGGATCCTTGGCTCGAAGATAGGCGCCCTTTCACAGGCCCGTGGCCGGGGTTGATAATCATCCTATGGGACCAATTCGGTTGGGGATCCAGATCGACGGCCGCCGATGCTGGACGCTGTTCGACTCCGGCGCGCGGAACACGTACGTGGTTGTCGATGCGGCAGGGGGATTGCCCCGACGGGTTATCTTCCAGGTGTGTATGAGAGGGGTTGTAGTGTGAAGGCGGAGGGGGTGGACCGTGGGACGACGGGAACGCCCTATTCCGTGTCCTCGTCCTCTTCCGGCAGGAAGCCCTTGGAGAAGTCGCCGGGTTCGTGGCATTCGCGGCAGGCCTCGTGAGAGATGGTGACCGGGCCGCGCGATCCGACGGTGTGGCACACGGTGCACATTTTCTCCTTCGGATAGTCTTCCTTGAGTTCCTCGAAGTGATCGCCGTGCACAAACATTTCTGAGGAGAACTTCACTTCCACTTCCACGCCCTCCATGTTCTTATGGCAGGAGAGGCACGATCGGCCCGCGGCGCGGGTTTCCTCATGGTGGCAGGTGTGGCAACTGTCGGCCGGGACCTTCGCCTTCGGCGGATGGTCGCCGGGATGGCACAAGGTACAGGCCGTTGCTTCTTTGACGTGGACGTCGTGCCGCATCTTCTTACCGGCCGCTTCGACGAATTCCGCCCCTTCAAGTCCGCCATGGCAGACGACGGTGCAGTTCTCCTGGTCGAACGACCGGGGGAGGGCGACCGGGAACGTGAAGCCGGCCAGTGAGGCCACCATTTTCAGATCCTCAGCGCCCTTCTTGAGAAGATCCACCGAGTAGAACGGGTTGTGGATGGGCTTGGCCATCCGGACGAGTCGGGCGTTGGATTCGGCGCGCTTGATCAGGTTGTGGATCTTCCGCCCCTTCGGTCCATTCAATTTCGCCGTTTTCTGTCGAGATTTTTCCACCCCAATCAGAACCGTCGAAATCATGTTCTCCACCACCGGAGTCATGTGCCGGTCGAACCGCTTGAACTCATTTTCGTGGCACGAGGCGCAGGAGAGTGTGCCGGCCACCTTGGTCTGGCCCTCCCAGACCGCCTCGGATCGGGAGTGCTTCGGGATGACGTGGCACCCGGCGCAACTGATGCCCACGATGGCCATCGGATCCGGGCGGGCTTTCACGCCTTCACCGCCGATGCCGAGATACAAGTCCCGCGGCGGGTTGTGCATGTACTCATGGCAGCTCTGGCACTGCTGGTTCTGCGTTTCCGCCAAGTGCTTGTTGAACTCGTGCTTGATGGGATCGTGGCAACTCTCGCACTCGATCTTGTGCACGGACGTATGTTCGATGTGCATCTCGTCCACATTCCCGGCTTTCTCCAGTTTCTCCGGCTCGTTGTGGCAGTTGAAACAGCGGCGGCTGTCCGTCCGTCCGTCGCCGCTCACGACATCCGCGTGGCACCGGGTGCACTCGATATTCCGTTTCACGAAATCCTTGTGCTCGGCTTTGAAGCCCGCCGCTTCGATGGTCTTGTCGGGCGGACCGTGGCAGACGCCGCACTTCCCCAGTTTGGAGTCCTGGGCGATCTTTTGCTTTTCATGCAGGTGGCAGAGAAAGCAGGTGCCCTCGGTCACCTGGACGTGCGACCCGATCACCATCTGCGAGTGGCAACTGGTGCAGCGGAGCTTCATCCCCCGGCGCATCTCCGTGAGGTGCGGCTTGTGGTCGAAATGGATCTCTCGATCTTTGATCTTCCAGGTGACTTTGCTCTTCAGGAGCCGTGTCTCATGGCAGCCGCTGCGAAGGCACGAGGCATCGCTGATCTCGGCGAACGGCTTGCTCGTGTAGGTGTGGGTGACGTAGGAGACGAGCTGTTTGAGCGCCTTCCACTTTCCGCGCATCTCATTCAGCGCACCCGGTTCGAAGTGGCATTCGACGCAGTAGATGTCCTTGTGGCTGGAGTGTTTCCACGATTCGACGTAGGGCTCCATGAAATGGCAGGAATTGCAGAAAGTGGGGGTCACCGAGAACTTGTAGCCCGCGACCAGCGCGGCAAAAAGCGCGATGAAGATGAGTCCGGCCAGGCTTCCGACCCGGATCGCAATTCCCACCGGGTCCTTCCGGCTGAATCCCGTCAGCCAGCCGATATAGCGACGTAATCTGCTCTTCCACGCTTCAACCATTTTCCGAAACTCCTCCGTTCAGAAAAACAATCCTATGGCAATCCCTGCCATGATCGCCGCGCCGAGGGTGAGGGCGATGAGACCGATGACGCGCGCCCTGCGGATTTCGTCAGGCGTCGGCGGCGCCACCAACACATCGCCAGGAATCCCCCCTTCCGTCAGCCGGGCGTACTCCACCGGTCGCTCCGCCTTCAGCCGTTCCAAGGAAATCTTTCCGGTGAAGATCGTGTCATCCATCGGGAAAACGTCCGGCCTGAGATGGGCAACAAAATAGTGGAAGAGAACCACGTAAGACACGGCCAGGAACGCTTCATACGTGTGGACCACTTGGGCCGCGTTGATGACCCATCCCGGCATGAACCGCGTGGCCACTTCCGGAAACCAAAGGACAAGCCCGGAGAGTGTGATGACCGGCACGCCCCAGAGTTCCGCGAGGTATTCGATCTTCTCCCAGTAGGCCCACCGGTCCAGCGCCGGGGCCGGGCCGCGGTAAACGAACCACTTGAGATTCGCCCGGAAGTCCTCCAGGTCTTTGAGTCTTGGAACCATGGATTGCCATCCCCACAGAATGCCCCAGTCCTTCCTCCGGAAGAGGCGGTTGGCCAGATAGACGAAGTGAACAAGGGTGTAGACGACCGAAATTACGGCTGAGGCGCGGTGGATCCATCGCATCGTCTCGATGCCTCCGAGCACCAGCGTGACGAACTGCGCCCACGCCGTCCCGCTGAACTTGATGGAGAAGCCCGTTAGGGCCAGCGTGAGGAAGCTGACGATCATCGCGCCATGGACCCAGCGATGCACGCGGTTGAATCGGACGACGTAGTGCGTGGCCGGCCTCGATTGATCGGCGTCGAATTCCCCTCTCCAATGTCCAATCCATGCTCGTTGCGCCCACAGGAGGTAATGGATTGCGAAAAATCCCAGCGTCCCCGAAACGAGAACGACGAAGAAGAGCCATACCCAGTGGACATAGCGGTTCGCCTCGGGACTGGAGGGGACGGAGTGGGGGTCGTAAGTGATATAGGAGGCCGTCACCTTCTCGTGGCATTCACCGCAGGTCTTCTGAAGATTCGCCGGGTGGATGGAGGATCGCGGATCGTCGGCCGGGAGATTGTGATGGGGGGTGTGGCAATCCGAACATTTCGCGGTGGCGACGTAGCCGAGCGAATACATCTGGCCGTGGACGTTGTCCTTGAACGTCGGGGCCTCGTCCTCGTGGCACTCTCCGCATTCCTTGGCGATGCCGAGCTGAAACTTCCGGCTCGCCGGTTCCTGGATTCCGTGGGCGGTGTGGCAGGTAATGCAGACGGGTCCCGAATCGTCGTGGTCCGCCCACAGTTCCCCGTGCGCGCTCTCCTTGAAGGTCGTCAGGATTTTCTCGTGGCATCCGGCGCAGGTCACCGGCACGTTCCAGGGATGGACTTTCGAGTGTTCGTCGTCTTTGCTGAAAATCGCATGGTTTCCGTGGCAATCCGTGCATACGGCGGAAACGAGGAGGCCGCTGACTTCCACGCCCCGGCCGTGAACGCTTTTCCGATAGCGCTGGATGAAGGAGGGCTTGGGCAGTTCGTGTCCCTCGGTGAGGGCTTCGTCTTCGTGACATTTGGCGCAGGTGTCGGCCAGATTGAAGCGATTGATTTTGGAATCGTGATCCTTGTCCGGGTAGATGTCGTGCTCGCCGTGACAACTCGAACACGTCGGCGCCTCTTCGTCGCCGTCCCGCGCCGCCTCCGCGTGGACGCTTTGGTCATAGTCCTTCGCCGATTTCTTGTGGCAGGCGACGCAGTTGACCGCATCGAGCGTGACGTCCTCTTCGTCGTGATCGTCCTTTACCTCGGCATCCCCATGGCACTTGATGCAGGTCTGTTTCTTGTGGACGGAGCGTTTGAGGACCGCGGTGTCGACGGTGGGCTCCTCTTCCGCGTGGCATTCGAGGCAGTCTCGGTCGGATGACCAAGCGGCGCCCGCCAATAATAAGAGCGGGACGAGCGTCAAGAGGACGCGCTGGATCCCCTTCGTCGTAGCGCCCGGTTTTACACCGGGCGTTGAACCGTCCGGCATGAAGCCGGACGCTACGAGGAAACCGGTGGCACGAACAACCATAGGAAACATCGGGCGGGATAGGGCGCGACGCACTCCAGCGGCGTCACTTCCTTCGCCACCGGCGGATCAGGCCCACCGCGAGGAGGGCGCTGACGACGAACAACCCTCCGACGGTCACACCGATCAAGAGAAAAACCACGGCCGGGCTTTCCGGTTTCTTGAGGATCACGCGTTCGGTGAACCGGACGGAACCCTCGACGAGCGCTCTTAGTTCCTCGAGTTGCACTTGAACGCGTGTGACATCCAGCGAATGGGTGGCTCGCAGGACCTTGAGCCTCGCCTCACGCACCCTTCCGGATTCGCCTTCGAGGAACCGAACGGCTTCCGGTTTGCCCCGGTGTTGTTCCAGTGCCTTGTCGAACCGCGCACCGAGGGCCTCGGCCTCATCGGCCGATGTCTGAAGATCTTTCGCCAGCCGGAGGACCTTTTCCTCGTCTTCGTCGTGGCACGATTGGCAATTGCCCTCCTGGTCGCCGTTCCCCGTAAAGAGCCCCGCGGGCGGGATGGTGTTCTTGTGGTTGCCGTGGCAGTCCGTGCATTCGGGCTCGTCGAATTGGATGAGCGCGGCGCGGTGTTCGCTTTCACGCAGGTATCGCGCGACCTCACGGTGGCAGCTCCCGCAGACCATGGGGACTTGCGAAACCTCGGCCGGCCGCGCGCCGTGGGTGCCGTGGCAATCCACGCACACGGGAACATCATCGGCCTTCGGGGAGGCGCGCTTGCCGAAGAGGATCTCGCCGTGGATTCCCTCCTTGTACTCTTCGACCTGATCCGTGTGCCCTTTGTAGGGTTTCATCTTCTTCGCGTTGGAGTGGCATTCGCCGCACATGTCGGGGACGTTCATCTTGAAAACACGGGACTTCGGATTGTCCTTCGAAACGATATCGTGGACTCCGTGACAGGAGGTGCAGATGGCCACGCGCGTATCCCCCTTGGCGAGGAGTTCTCCATGGCGGCTGGTGCGGTACTCGGAAAGGACGTGGGTGTCCACCCGATAGAACTTCATCCGGCGGATGTCCTCGTGGCATTCGCCGCACATCCGCACGGCTTCCGCGCGGGTGAATTTGCCCTTGAAACCCTTGGATGCGGCGTGGCCGGCCTTTTCGTCCTTCGCCCGATGATCGCCCCCGTGGCATCCGCTGCAACTTACGTCCGAGTCGAAATGGATACCGGCCCGGTGTTCGATGTTGGCTTTCGGAGTGGCTGTGTCGTGGCAGGTGAGGCACTCATCCGGCCCCCCGGGATCGGGCGACAGCAACAGCGAAAACAGGACTACACCGGTCCATGATGCCATAAGCTATTCCTCCAGTTTGTGTCGACAGACGTGTCCGGGCAAGAATGGGCACTTCCAAATCACTGCTGGGCAAGGGTAGCTTTCATCCTCGATTTCCACACTGACTTTGGTCAACCCGAAACAGGACTTAGGATCCGTTTGAAAACCCCATCATTGCCGGGGCGCATCTCTTGGTAGGCGCACCCCCATGCCGAGGACGGTATGGGGCCATGAGATGTCGCCGTGCCACGGATGGCACGGCATGTCACATGGCCTTTAGGGTGCGTTTTCGGACGCAGGCTAAAGCCTGCGGCTACCGGTCCAGTGCGTTTTCAAACGAGGCCTGGTGCGGATTCGAGGCAATCTCATAGCCCCGCTGGAAAGACGATCTTTTCCTTGATGGCCGTCATCACACGGGTTTTCAGGCTTTGGCATAGTGCTGCACAAATGCGTCAGCAGTGCCACTGCTCTGATTCGATATCGCACGCACATTCCATGCGTGAATACGTAGGGGAGGGTGTCTACACCCTCCCAATCGGGAGCATCTGAAGATGCTCCCCCACGAACACGTAGAAACGAGGAGGTTCGCATGAAGCAACAGATAACCCGAAGAGATTTCATGGCGACAACCGCCGCCGGCTTGGGCAGTTTCCTCGTTCTGGAAACCCTTCAGAGTTGCGACGGTGGCGGGAAAAAGGAAGAAATCTGGAAGACACCCCCGGACCTTCACGCCGCCTACCCGATCGAGTTCACGGAGGAGACGAAGTACACGAGCTGCTGGATCGGCAAACAGGATTGCGGGATGACGGCGCGCGTTCTCACGCAAACGATCGGGGACCGGGAAGTCAAGAGGATCGTCAAGTTCGAAGGAAATCCTGACAACCCACGAAACAACGGCACGCTCTGTCCGAAGGGTTTCGCGCAGCTTCAGGGTATCTACGACTACAACCGCGTGAAAACCCCCCTCAAGCGAACCAATGCCAAGGGAGAAGCCGGCGCGTTCGTCCAGATCAGTTGGGACGAGGCCCTGAACACCGTGGCGGACAAGCTGAAAGCCGCCAAGAGCGCCTCTTCCTATGTCTTGTGGCAGAAAGGGCGGAGCAAGTCGGAGCCTCTGTATGACGGCGCGTTCATCAATGCGATGAAGGAGGCGGGCTACAAGAATTACAAGATCGGCCACGGGGCCTACTGCTCGGATAGCGGCTATCGCGCGGCGGAGTATACGATCGGCTACCATGGCGTGTACCACCCCGATTTCAAGAACACCAAGTACCTCCTCTCCTGGGGATGGAACCTCACGAGCGCCGGCGGGAACAAGTTCTGCTTCATCACGTGGCCGCAGGAATTCGTGAAAGCCCGGGCCAACGGAATGAAGGTGGTGGCGCTCGATCCGTTCCGCCGGGGAACCGGCCCGCACGCGGACGAGTGGATCCCCAACAAGCCGGGCACGGACCTCGCCTTCTTCCTCGGCCTCCAGCACTACCTCGTCACGAACGGCCACCTGGACAAGGACTATCTCAAGACCTACACCAACGCCCCGTACCTCGTGAAAGACGATGGCACGGTGGCGAAGGTTACGACCACCGCCTCTGACGGCACCCAGACGTCGAAGGAATTGGTCTGGGACACGAAAACGAGCGCGGCCGTCGCCTACGACACCGCGGGCATCGACCCAGTGCTCGACGGCTCCTACACGGTGGACGGCGCAACCGTCAAGCCCGCCCTTGAAAGGATGAAAGACCACCTGACGGGCAAGGGCTACACACCCGCATGGGCGGACTCCACCTGCGATATCCCTTCTGGGACCGTTGAGCGCGTGGCCAGGGAATTGGCGTCCAACGCGAACATCGGCGGGACGACCACGATAGACGGCATCACCCTCCCCCTTCGCCCCTCCGCGATGATGGCCTACCATGTGACCCAGCAGGAACTTGGGATGCCCGCCGGCCGCGCGGCCATCATGGTGTTCATGCTCCTGGGCGCCGTGGGCGTGCCGGGGGGAACCCAAATAGACATCGGAGCGACGGCCCTGCATGAGAACTACAAGAAATTGGACGAAGCCGGCATCAAGGACGGCCCCTACAACTGGGATCTCAGCGGCAGCAAGTTCTTCCCCATCAAGACCACGAATCCATCCTTCCTGGCAAACATCTGGCTTAACCCGTCCAAGTACGGTGTGAACGAGGCGACGCTCCCGAAGGTCGCGATCTTCCACATGAACAACGGCGCCGTGTCGTTCGCGGACAGCAAGACGATTCGAGAGGCGTGGAAGAGGATCGAGTTCGTGGTGGACATCAACCCGTGGCTCTCCGATACGGCGAGTCTCTTTGCGGACGTCATCCTACCCGCGGCCACCATCGAGAAATACGAGGGACCGGGCAGCGGCAAGGCGCTCTATGAGAAGGCCGATTCCCTCCGAATGCCCCCGATCCCGGCGCTGTGGGAGTCCCGCGGCGAGATGGAGATCTACATCGACATCGCCGACCGGGCCGGGTTCCTCACGGGCGACAAGGGCCTTGTCGCACAGCTCAACAAGGAGCTGTCGCTCTCGGGCAACAAGATGGATGTGAGCTCCAAACCCACCGTGCGGGACATGTTCGATCGCTGGGCGAAGGACAAGCTCGGCAAGGCGGACGGCATCGCCTACCTTGAGCAGCACGGCAACACCGGGCGCAAGGCGATCTCGGCGAAAGACGCCTATCCCGCCGCCCAAAGCTATGCGGGAGCGAAGCACCGCCTGTACGGCGAGTCGCTCCTCAAGTACCAGACCACGATGAAGGGAAAAGGCGTGGAAGCGATCTACTACCAGGACTACACGGCGTTCCCCACGTGGAGGGCGCCGACGATGTATTCCTCGCCGGGCACGTATGATCTTCACTTGATCAGTTACAAGAAGATCGAGCACAAGCAGAGCCGGTCGAGCTTCGTGCCCTTGCTCGCCGAGCTCGCGCCCAAACAGGGTCTGGTCATCAATTCCGCAACGGCGAAGGCGAAAGGCATTGCCGAGGGTGATGCCGTGACCGTGACCAGCCACAATGCCGTTACGGGCGAGACGCGGTCGATCAGGACCGCCGCCCGCCTCGTCGAGAGTATCCGCCCGGACACGGTGGCCCTGTCGCACCATTACGGGATAACGACGCACCCCAACGCGAAGGACCAGGGGCCCACGCCAAACGAGCTCTTCTTCACGAGCGAGGGCTACGTCCAGTGCACGATGGATGCGTCCTTCCAGGTGAAGGTCGGCGTCTCCAAAGCGTAAGGAGGTAACGAACCATGGCACGATACGGAATGGTCATCGATCTCTCAAAATGCATGGGCTGCCGCGCCTGTATGGAGGCGTGCAAGACGGAGAACGGAACGCCCCTCGGCCACTTCTTCATGTACACGTTCCGATGGGAAGAGGGAACGTATCCGAGTTCCACGATCCGTTTTCTGCCTCGCCCGTGCAACCATTGCGACAACCCGCCCTGCGTGAAGGCCTGCCCCTACGATGCGCGGATCAAGTGGAAGGGCGGGCTCGTTCTCACCGACGTGGACAATTGCCGCGGCGTGCGTTACTGCGAACAGGCCTGTCCCTATGGCGTGAACTATTTCAACGCCAAGAAGCCCGAGGAGAACTACGGGCTTGATTACGGCCACGCGGACCTTGCAAGCACCACCGGTGGCGCCGTCCCGCCGTATTGGAAACCGGAACTGGAGAAGGCGTACTCCTGGGACGAGGATCCCAAGAAAAAAATAGAACGGCGCGTGGCAGGCGCGGGACACCGCGAGAACACCGTCGGGAAATGCACCTTCTGCGTCCACCGTCTGGAGAACGGCATCACGAAAACGGCCTGCCAACAGGCCTGCCCCGTCGGTGCGATCATCTTCGGCGATCTGGACGACGCCGGCAGCGACGTGGCCAAGGCCTTGGCCTCGCGCAAATCGGAAACGTTCCGCCTCAAGGACGTGGCCCAGACCGAGCCCAAGGTCTACTTCATCGGCAAAGCCCCGGCCGCCGCGGCTCACCTCATTGAGCAGATTCCCATTCCGGCCGACGTTCAGAAACTGGGCAAGACCGAATACGAAGGGGGTACGATCCCCTGGTAACAAGCCCACCCCCACGGGGATCCTCCCCCACGAGGGGCCATTCCTTCGTAGAAAGCGAAGCATCCCGTAGGGGAGCAGCTTTAGCTGCTCCCCAGAAGGGAGGACCCCGTGCCACGGAGGGCACGGGGCCATGCAATGTCGCCGCGCCAGGGGTGGCGCGGCATGGAACATGGCCTGAAGGTTCCCCCCTACACCGCCAAACCGCCTATCGTTTCTTCGCCGGCCTGCTTCTCTACCCCGAGCCCGACCGCATCGAGCACCTGAAAGCCGCCGCCCGGTGGCTGGCGGAGGGTGACGCCGTAAATCGTGAACCCGTGAACCAGAGCCGAGGAATCGGCAAACGGACGGACGGGATCACGGGATCACGGGATCACGGGATCACGCAAGCCGTCCTCTCCCTCAACGGCGACCTCCAGGACGGAGGAAGTGCCGCGGGAGGGCGGGAGCCCGGAGCAGCCAATCTCGCCGACCTGCAATCCGACTACGTCCGCTTCTTCCGCTCCAGCCGCCATGACTTCTGCTACCCGTACGAGGGAGCCTACGTGGATCCGGAGATGAGCGCGGCTCTCTCGTTCCGGCTGGAGTCCGAATACGCCCAAGTCGGCGTCCAACTCTCCGTCAAGGATTTCCCCGACCACGCGGCCACGGAACTTGAGTTCATGTCCTATCTCTGCGGACTTGAAGCGCGGGCGGCGATGGAAGGGTACGGAGATGCCGTGGCCGGCTGGCGCCGCCGGGAGCAGATTTTCCTGCGTGACCACCTGGGCAGATGGTTCCCCCAGTTCGCCCGTCGAGTGGGCGAAACGTCCAGGGGATTCTACCGCGGCGTCTGCGCCGGGGCGGCCGACTTCATTGCCTCCGACAAGACCTGCCTGGAAAGGCTGACCCCCGTCATGTAACCCCCACGGGGGAGCTGTGAACATCCGCTCCGCCGTGTCCAAAGGCGCCTGGGTGCTCGTCGGAGGCATCGCCCTGACCGCGGGCTTTCTCGCCGTGGAAAGCTGGTGGTCCGCGCGGGAGGGGAGTAGACCCTTCGATATCCGCACGGGGTCGGACAACGTTCTCAAGGCGGATAGCCCTGTCCATCCGCTGAGAATCGCCATCGCGCCCGTCCTTTCGGTCAATCGGACAATCGAGGGATACCAGTCCATTGCGGACTACCTCTCATACCGTCTGGCCGGCCCGGTCCGACTCGTCCAGCGGAAAACCTACGGCGAAGTCAACGAACTCCTTCGCCATGGGACGGTCCAGGCCGCCATCATCTGCACCGGCGCCTACATCCAGGCTCAGGCGGACAGGGTCCCTCTCGACGCCATTGCCGTTCCGATCTACACGGACGGGCCGGTGTACTATTCCTTCATCATCGTGCGCGCGGAGGATGCCGCTCGCACGATGACCGATCTGAAGGGGCGCTCGTTTGCCTTCAGCGACCCGCTTTCTTTGAGCGGCCACTACTACGCCCTCTCCATGCTGTTGGATAGGGGAGTCAATCCCGGGGAATACTTTTCCGGGACGACGTTCACCTACAGTCACGACGGCAGCATCAAGGCCGTGGTGGATGGAATCGCGGACGGAGCCGCCGTGGACAGCCTCGTCTATGACTACGAAGTTCGCCACAACCCGGCCCTTGCTAGGTCGCTCCGGATCGTCCACCGTTCTCCGCCGTTCGGCTCGTCGCCCGTGGTGGTACCGAGGGCTCTCGAGCCGCCTCTCCGAGCCCATCTTCAGAAGGCATTTCTGAACATGGCCGATTCCAAGCTGGGAAGGGATACGCTCGATTCGCTCGCCATCCGGCGTTTCGAGGCCCCGCCGCCCGGACTATACGATTCCGCCGAGAACATCATTCGCAAAGTCGATCGCTACCTCCAGGGCCACCGGTAGGTGCCATGTTCGCCCGGCTCGTGCGCCGACCCCTCAAGCTTCGGACGAGAATTTCGGCATCGTTTGTCATCCTTCTAGCCATCTGCGTCGGGTTTCTGGCCATCTCACTCGGGTACCTCGTTTCAAAATCTTCCCTCGGTTTCTACCGTGAGAGGGGCGTCCACATCACGAGCGCCCTCGCCGCGCAGGCCGGCCCGTTGGTCTACTATGAAGATCTGACGGGGCTGGCCAATCTCCTCCAGTCGCAAATGAAGGCGATCCCGGACATCCGGTATATCGCCGTGCTGGAGCCGGATGGTCGCCCCATTTGGAGCACGTTCCCGTCGGGACTGCCGGCCGATCTCCTCGCCGTGCCGCACGAAACGAAGAGAAGTTCCGAAGTGTCGGCGCGGATCGTTCGCATGGCTGAAAAATTGCTCTATGACTATGAAGTTCGGAAGGGTCAGGTGGTCGTCCGGATCGGTATGACGCTCTCCCCTGTACAAGCCCTCAACCATGCGATCGTGATTTCCGCGGTGTGGATCGGATGCGGCTGCATCCTTGCGGCGGTGCTCCTGGCGCTGTACATCAGCCGCCCCTTGGAGGCCCTCAGCTCGGCCATTGAACGGGCCGTCGTCCTCGATCGTCGCACGGGAGGCGGAGAGGGGGTTAAAGATACTCTGGAAACCTCCGCCATAGCGGGACACTTCCATGATCTCATGGCTCGATTGGAGGAACGAACCAAGCAGCTCGACGCCGCGAAGAAGCTCGCGTATCTCGGCGAGGTCTCGGCCACGATAGCCCACGAGGTCAACAACCCCCTCGGTGTTCTGGCTATGAACTCCGAGTTTCTGGAAGATCGGGCGCGTTCGGGAGAATTGACCCCTGATGCGGCGCGGGAGGTCGCCCGATTGAGGATCGCGTCCAGGCGGGCCACGTTGGCCGTACAGAAATTTCTCCAGTTCGCGCGGTACACGACGGCGGGCGGCCTCCGGCCGCGACCGGCCAAACTTCCCACAATGGTCCAGGAGTGTGTGGAACTGCTGGGGGACAAGATCCATCTTGCCCGATGCGTCATCCGCACAGATATTCCGTCCAACCTCCCGCCGGTCATGTGCGACGGCCAGGGCCTCCAGCAGGTCCTGTTCAACTTCTTGACCAACGCCGTGGACGCGAGTCCGGAGGGGGGGGAGATCGTCGTTCGCGCGTCGCTTGACGGTGATGGCCTTCATCTGCAAGTCTCGGATCAAGGAAAGGGAATGAGTGAGGACGAATTGAATCGCGCGACGGAACCGTTTTTTACGACCAAGGAGGAAGGTTTGGGCCTGGGTCTGGCCATCTCGCATTCCATCGTGCGTGCCCATGGGGGAACGTTGGAGTTGCGGAGCGAGGCCGGCAAGGGCACGACTGCCACGGTGATTCTGCCCACCAAGGGGCTTGCCTGAGTGCTGTTCCTGAGATCTCCGAAACGTAGGGGAGCATCTTCAGATGCTCCCGCCTTGGGAGGGTCAAAAGACCCTCCCCTACAAGAACATGCCGGGACGACACCGCCCTGGGAATCCCTCTAGGTCCGATGGAAATCGATTCCCACGCGAAGATCCTCGTCGTCGAAGACGATCAAGCCATGCAGGAAACTTGCCGCCAGGCCCTCGGGAAGGTCGGTTACGAGACGGTCGGGGCGACGTCCCCCAGAGAGGCGGAGCCGATTCTGCTCAAGGAAGACATCGATCTCGTGGTGACGGACCTGAAGATGCCTCATGGAGGCGGCCAAGAGGTTCTCCGCACCGCCCGGAAGATTTCACCGCACCTTCCCGTCATCCTCATTACCGCCTATCCTTCCGTCCAATCCGCCGTGGACATGTTCAAGCGCGGCCTGGCGGACTACCTCACCAAGCCGTTTACCGTGGACCAACTCCGGCAATCGGTCCGCGCGGCGTTGCAAACCGGCCACGCGAGGGATCGATCGGAGTTGCTGCGGCAAGTCGGCCCGTCGGATTGGGAGGCGCCGGGGCTCGTGGGCGCCTCCGCGAGGGCGCGGGCTCTGCTCGCAGAAATCCGCCGCGTTGCAGCGGCGGAAGCGCACGTTCTTGTTTCAGGTGAAGCAGGCGCGGGACGAGAGGCTGTCGCGCGCGCCATCCACCGCTTCTCGGCCCGATCCGTGGGACCCTTTGTCGTGCTTCACTGCGCCTCGATCGAGGATTTTCCGGCGGCGGAGAGTCGGAAGGGCGGATGGGCGGGGGCCTTGGAGCAGGCATCGAGAGGCAGCCTCTTCCTGGATGAGGTGGGCGATCTACCTCGCGAGTTCCAGCCGAAACTGCTCGGCCTGGGTGTGGCGCGCGGAGGGAAGATCGCCGGGTCCACCGATGCGAGGGTTCTGGCCGCAACGTTCAAGGATCTACGCGAGGAAGTGCGGGCAGGCCGATTCAGGGAGGATGCCTACTATCATCTCGCCGGACTCGACATCCATGTCCCGCCGCTTCGCGAACGTCTTGAAGACGTGCCCGCCATTGCCGTCGCGATTCTCGATCGAATGCCCGGCAGGGGGGAATCGCCCGAGATCGCCGGATTCGCGGAGGAGGCATTGGAACGGCTCTCGACGTATGCGTGGCCCGGCAACCTGCGGGAACTGGAGAACACGATCCGCAAGGCGGTGGCCCGAGCCGAAGGGCCGCTGATCAAGGCGGAGGATCTTGATCTGGGTGGATCGCTTTCCGCTGCCTCCAAGAAGGGCGCAACCGAGAAAGCCTCTCCCCGCGACCTGGCCGTCGGCGAATACGAAAGGAAATACATCACCTCCGCTCTTTCGGACCACGACGGCAACATCAGTCACACCGCGATCGCTCTCGGCGTCCATCGCACCACCCTCCAGCGGCTCATGAAGAAGCACGGCATCACCGGCTCCGGCCGGTAGTGCCGCAGCCTCTTCTTGGTCCCTGTAGGGGAGGGGTCTATCCCCCTCCCGTAGGGGGGAGCCCGCAAAGGGCTCCCCTACGGCCTCAGCTCGACTTTTGCCATTCTTCCATGCTGTGTGAACATCGCTCAGAATCTCGCTCGGATGGGAAGGTATCTTCAGACACCGCTCAAGCGATTCGTAGGGGAGCATCTTCAGATGCTCCCTCTTGTCGGGAGGGTCTGA
>JACPAV010000013.1 GCA_016180645.1 Nitrospirota bacterium
AGAGCCTCTGACAGAATGCCGATTCGTAGGGGAGCATCTTCAGATGCTCCCTCTTGTCGGGAGGGTCTGAAGACCCTCCCCTACGCATAATGACCAACACAAACCTTTCAAAGAATGGCAAAAGTCGAGCTGAGATGCCGAAACGAGTTCGGCATGACACCCAGGATTGCACTTTCAATGCCCTCCGGCCTGAGCACCCCAAACTTCCTGCAGCCGCCTGTCTCTCCCGCAACCGCTCCGGTAGTACCGATACCGGATGGGGTTCTTCTTGTAGTAGTCCTGATGGTAGTCCTCGGCCGGATAGAAGATGCCCGCCGGCAGGATTTCCGTGACCACGGGCCCATTGAAGGGCTTTACGCTCTCCAATTTGTGCTTGGACCCCTCGGCGACCGATTGTTGCGTATCGTTCAGATAGAAGATTGCCGATCGGTACTGGTCGCCGTGGTCGCAGAACTGTCCGGACGCGTTGGTCGGATCGATGTTCATCCAGAAATGGTCCAGGATCTGCGCGAAGGAGAGTTTCGCCGGGTCGTACAGGATACGGACCGCCTCGTAGTGGCCCGTTCCACCTCCCGAGACCTGTTTGTATCCCGGTCGGATGACATGACCCCCGGTGTATCCGGACTCCACGGACACCACGCCAGGGAGCTTCTCGAAGTCCGATTCCATACACCAGAAGCATCCTCCGGCGAGGACGGCTTTCTCGATCCTGGAGGTACCGCCCTCCGGCGGGGTGGGAGTCGCACCTACGAGCCAGAGCGCTGTGATGAGGGACGTAAAGGTGCTCACGCCGATTTCTCCCCCGGCGCGGGGACTGCATGGCGGTTCGATTCGCCGTCCTTGGAGCGGAGCGGAGAGGGCGGCGCCGGCGCGAACTTCAGGGCCACCCCGTTGTTGCACCAACGCTCGCCCGTCGGCTTGGGACCGTCGTTGAAGACATGCCCGTGATGTCCACCGCAACGTGCGCAGTGGTATTCTGTGCGCGGGAGAATCAGCTTGAAATCCTTTTTCGACTCCAGCCGGCCGGGCAGGTGGGTGAAGAAGCTCGGCCAGCCCGTTCCGCTGTCGAACTTCATGTCGGCGGTAAACAGGTCGAGATCGCAACCGGCGCAAACGTACGTTCCCTTCCGCTTTTCAGTGTACAGGGGGCTCGTCCACGCCCGCTCGGTCCCTTCTTTGCGGAGGACCGAGAACTGTTCCGGGGTCAGACGCTTGCGCCATTCATCCTCGGAGAGTTTGAGCTTCTCGATTTTTTCGGATGCGGCTTCGGCCCGACTCAATGCAACCGCAAGTCCGGTGACCGCCAGCGGCACGAGGATGACGAATTCGCGTCTTGTCAGCATTTCGATGTCCATTTTCCTACCTCCCATTCGAATTATACATCCGTGAGGTCCACAATAGGTTTTGTTACGGATTGGGAAGGAGTGGATGTGATACTCGTCACGTGATGAAACGCTTCGCACTCGTGATCTTCGCAAAACAGCCGCGGCCGGGATCGGTCAAGACTCGCCTTTGCCCGCCGCTCACGTTCCATGAGGCAACAGCCCTCTACGAGGCTTTCCTGCTCGACCTGTTCGACGGGGTTCGAAAGCTGCGACGCGTGGATGTCTGGATCGCCTATGCGCCCCGGTCGGCCAAATCCTATTTTCATAAGGTGGTGCCGCGAAGATTCCGACTGATTCAACAGTCAGGCAAGGATCTCGGTCTGCGCATGGATCGGGCATTTCAGGGCGTATTCAAGACGGGCTACGAAGGGATCTGCTTGATCGGCTCGGACGATCCTCTCTTGAATGCGAGTGATCTTCGCGAGGCGTTCGAGGGTCTCGAGAAGCGTGCGGTGGTCCTCGGACCGACGCTGGACCGGGGCTACTACTTGATCGGGCTCCGGCAGCCGAGACCGGAGCTGTTCGCGGGGGTCCCTTGGAGCACGAACCGAGTGTGGGCCGAGACGCTCCGCCGCGTGAGGAGACTGGGGCTGGACGGCCGCGTCCTTCCAAGGCGGCGGGATATCGACCATCCGGCGGATTTGAAATGGCTCGTGCGAATCCTCCGGCGGGATGCCGCGGCGCGCCGGAGGTTGCCACACACTTGGGAGGTTCTCAGGGAGCTGAAAGGTCACCTGTGATCAGCATCATCATTCCGGTCCTCAACGAAGCGGGTGGAATTCGGGATTGCCTGGAGCACGTACGCTCGCTCCGGGGCGGAAAGGAGATTGTCGTCGTTGATGGAGGGAGATCCGACGGGACGGCGGATATCGTTCGGAGGCTTGTGCGAACTCGAAGTGCGAAATTGAAGCTGATAAGAAGCGAACCCGGTCGCGCCCGCCAGATGAACCGTGGGGCAAGTGATGCAAAAGGGGACATTCTGCTTTTCCTCCACGCCGATTCCCGGCTCCCGGGAAACGCGCTGTCGGTGGTGGAGAACGCATGCCGAACACCGGACGTCGTCGGGGGGCGATTCGACCTGCGTCTTGATGCGGCGGGAGTGCGGTTCCGTCTCACCGAAAAGCTTATCAATATTCGCTCGCGCGCTTCCCGCCTCGCCACGGGGGACCAATGCATCTTCGTGAAACGCAAAATCTTCGAACGGATGGGGGGGTACGCGGAGATCCCGCTCATGGAGGACGTCGAACTGTGCAGTCGCCTCCGGCAAATGGGGAGATTTGTCGCCCTGGCAGAGCGCGCAACCACCTCTGCCCGACGCTGGGAGAAAAATGGCTTCGCGCGGACGGTCCTTCTCATGTGGTCCCTTCGTGGTTTGTACGCGCTTGGGGCGCCGCCGCCGACCCTCGCTCGGTGGTACGTCCATATCAGGTAGCCCTGTACCCGGGTCAGGCCACTATCGAGGCTTAGCCTCGATAGTCACTTGACAAATTAGCTGAATATGCTAAAAACGTCATAAAGATGAAACACGACTCAACCCTGGCCGCTGAAGCAGGCCGACCGCTCACCCCCGAACCCAGGAAGAGTGCTTCCACCGTGCTGGTGATTGACGATGACCCGTCCTTCCTCCGAATGGCGTCGGTCTTGGCGGGGAAGAAGGGAGTGAAGATCGAAACGGCTTCCTCAGCCCGCGAGGCGGAAAAGCTCCTGAGATCGGGAACCTACGATCTGATCCTGAGCGACTACTTCATGCCGGGCGAATCCGGCGGAGAACTGTACCTTCACTTCGTCCAGTGGCATCCCGAACTGGCTGACCGCTTTATCCTGATGACAGGCGACGGGGTGACGACGGAGGCCGTGGATCGATTCCGGGCCCTCGGGCTGCGATGCATCTCGAAAGTGTTCTTCTATGAGGCGCTTGAAGGGTTCTTGGTGGGGGGACCGGGGACCTGCGGGGCCAAGACATGACTCGCACCTGCCCCTCGCATGTGCGGCCCCCATTCCCAGGACGGGATGGGGCCACGAGCGGATTCGGGCCTGAGTGGCCCGCTTATGGCGTGGCCGTCCTTGGGTCGCTCGACCGGGCAGGTGCGCGACGTCCATGATCCGTCAATCTCTATCAACACGCGAAGCGGCGCGGGTGCTGGAGGTCGACATCAACACGGTGAAAAACTGGGTGGACTCGGGTGAAATCCGGGCCCACAAAACGGTGGGGGGGCACCGCCGCATCCTACGCCATGACCTCATGGCGTTCATGACCGCCCGCGGGTTTCCCGTACCACAAGCGGTGCTCCCCACCCCCACCGTCTTGGTCGTGGATGACGAACAGGAATTCCTCGAAAGCTGCGTGAAGTACCTCCGAGCCAAGGCGCCCGATCTGGAGGTGGTGTCGGCTCGGGACGGCTTCGAGGCCGGACGGCTGGCGGAGCGCCATCGTCCGCAGATGATTTTTCTCGATGTGCGCCTGCCCGGGATCGACGGCGTGGAAGTGTGCCGCCGGATTTCCTCCGATCCCCATTTGAGATCGAGCGTGGTGATCGGGATGACCGGGTTCAGGAGCAGTCCCGAAGTTCAACGCCTTCGGGACGCCGGCGCCCGAGAGGTTCTGTTCAAACCCTTCGAACTGCGGCGCCTCATCGAAATGGTTGAAATGTTCCTGGGGCGGGAGGAGCGCAGGCGCGTTCCCGTCGCCCCACTCCGCTCCGCTGCGGGGACGGCGATTTGATGCGCCATGCGGATACCCGCCGCAGCCGGGGGCGGGCTCGGATGAGATCCACGCGCGGGGCGGGGAAGAACGGGTCCATGAACTGCTCTCATGCGTGCCGGTGGGCATTTTCATTCGTGGAGGCATCCCCCGAGGGTGTGGTGATGCTCGCTCGTGGAGGCCGAATTCAATGGGCCAATGCCGCCGCCGTGAAGCTTTTCGGTGTGGAATCAGGGGAGTTGAAGAATCGACGCTTCGGTGAACTCTTCCCCTACTGGGTCCGCGACACGGTCGAGACCTCACTGCAAACATGGACGCATCGTGGGAATGGCGGTCCGGATCCCACCGAACAGGAGTGGACGGCCCTGCGCAACAACCGCTCGGAATGGCCGGTGGGCGTGGTGCCCATTTTCCATTCGGCGGGGAAGTCGACCATCCTCTCGTTGCAACTTCGGGATCTCTCCACGGATCACCATCATGAGCGCCGCATGGCCAACGTTCGGCGCGAACTCTGGCAGAGCGCGAAGCTGGCCACGATGGGACAGATGGCGGCCAGCGTGGCCCATGAAATCAACAACCCACTCGGCATCGTCCGCGGCTATGCCCAATCGATCCTCAAGGATCTGTCTTCGGAAAGCGATCTACGCCCCATGCTGGATGAGGTGGTGGCCCAGTCAGGCAGGATGGCGCAAACAGTGGCCAGGCTCCTCGAATTCTGCCGCGCGCCCGGCGAGGAATCCGTTCCTCTGCGCATCGGGAAGCCGGTTGAGATGGCGGTCGACCTGCTGTCCGAGCAGTTCCGACTGGCCGGCGTGGGACTGAGGCTCGACAAAGAGAACTGGAGCACGGTGGTGCGGGGAAATCTGAATGAACTTTCGCAGGTGTTCGTGAATCTGCTCGGGAACGCGTTGGATGCGTCTCGAACCTCGGCGGTGTCCAGACCGCTGGTGGACGTCCAGGTCTACCTCCGGGGAGGGGCGGCGGTGGTGGGTGTGAGGGACCGAGGTCCCGGGATTCGTCCCGAGGTGAAGGCCAAATTGGGCGAAGCTTTTTTCACGACGAAGCCGGTGGGCCGGGGCACCGGATTGGGCCTGGCCATCTCGATGGAGATCATTCGTGCCCACGGCGGAACATTGAGCCTCGAGAATGCGGAGGACGTCGGGGCGGTGGCGGAGGTGGTTCTGCCAACCGAATCGACCCCATCGCGCGATGAGGCCCATCAAACGCGTGTCACGTGACGCATGACCCATGACGTAAAAGGAGAGGAACGATGGTGAGACCAAGATCAAAAGCGGGGCAGGAAGTCCAGGGGGCGTCTCTCGGCGAGGCCCTCAGAATCTTGATTGTCGACGATGAGGAGCCGATCCGGAAACTCCTCAACCGGGAGTTCAAACGGCGGGGTTTGGAGAGCGAAGGGGCCGGGGACGTGCCTACCGCGTTGGAACTGCTTTCAAGGAAAGATTTTGATGTCGTTCTGACCGACATTCGGATGCCGGGACGCTCCGGCGTGGATCTGCTGCGCGAGTTGAAGAGCGCCGACCCCTCCCTGGAAGTCATTCTGATGACGGGCTACGCGTCGGTGGACACCGTGGTTCAGGCTCTCCGGCTCGGGGCGGCGGATTACGTCTGCAAGCCTTTCGATGACCTGGATGAGGTGTGCAACACCGTGGTCGCCGTCGGCCGTCGTCGGCGCTCGAACGCCCGCCCGATCCGGATCCTGGTGGTGACCGACGACTTGAACACGCGCACCTGGCTGCGACGCCTCTTTCCGGAGCGTCGGCTGTTATTGGATGTTCACACGAAACTGGATACCGTGATGGATGCGCTGGCGTCGCCCGGAAAGGAATCGGGATATCACGCCCTGGTGTTGGACGGCGCCGTGGCCGAGGGCGCTGAGCTGGGCCGGTTGCTTTCCGACATGTGCTCCAAAGGAATCCAGGTGCCGCTGACCGTGATGC
Source organism: Nitrospirota bacterium (assembly GCA_016180645.1). Taxonomy (NCBI): domain Bacteria; kingdom Pseudomonadati; phylum Nitrospirota; species Nitrospirota bacterium. The sequence goes on from JACPAV010000013.1 coordinate 6,045, forward strand.
TGGACGGTCAGGAGGGGCAGGCTTTTCTGACCCAAACCACGCCGGCGGGAGCGGCGGCCGCGGCTCCGGGGGCCTGGGCCGACCTGGCCACCCACGAACTGAAACTTCCGCTCGCAGCCGCGCGCGCGGCGGTGGACAATCTGAACGAGGGGGTGGCGGGTGCCGTCTCCGAAGAGGGACGGAAAATCCTGGCGACCATATCGAGCAACGTGGATCGGATGGCCCGCCTCTTGGACGGCGTGGCGGACCTCTTGGATCTGACGAGCGGGCGACGGTCGCTCGCGATGACTCCGACCAATCTCAACCAGGTGACGGAGGATGCCTGCGGAGCTTTCGCACCCGTCGCCGCTCGAAGGGGGCTCGCCGTCGAGAAAGTCCTCCCGTCGGCCGGCCCCGTGTTCTACGGTGATTCGCAGAAGATCTCCGAGGTCCTTTTCAACTTCCTGGATAATGCGTCGCGCTTTGCCCGATCGAGAATCCACGTTTCGGTCGGAGAGGAAGGACGGATCCCCTTCTTCCGCGTGGAAGACGACGGTCCCGGCCTGCCCGAGGAAGTCCTGGAATCGTTGGAGGACCGGATGCCGCTGAAGGGAGCATCGAGCCTTTCCGGGAGGAAGCGGCTCGGCCTGCTCATCGCGAAGGCGATTGTGGATGCCCACGGTGGGCGCATCGGGGCGACCACGGGCGGGCTCGGTGGCGCGGCGATCACGGTTCAGTTTCCGCAGAAGACAGGGGGGGCAGCGTGAGTGAAGATTCCCACCAAGTCCGGGATCTGCCGACAGGCATTCCTGATGCCTCGGGCCGCGGCGAGATTGCTTCAGCCCGGCCTGACAGGCCCGGGCTTCGCAATGACACCGGAGTGTCGTCATTGCGAGCGGAGCGAAGCAATCCCAATGGAATCCTCAGCCGCCGGGCGCGGATGATCGTCCACGACCTGCGCAACCCCCTTTCCGTCATCCGCGGCTATCTCCAGGTCGCGGCGCGGGAAGTCGAAAGTATCGATGCGTGTAGGGGAGCAGCTTCAGCTGCTCCCAGGCAGGGAGGACCTGAAGGTCCTCCCCTACGGCTCCCGGAGCAAGCGGCATGGGGCGGCGGGGATCCCCATGGCGAATCAAATCGCCGTCCCCCATCGCCAGGAAGGCATGGGGCCATGCAATGTCGCCGCGCCCAGGACGGCGCGGCATGGACCATGGCCCGAAGCGGAGCGGAGCGGGACGGGGGGGGTCCGCATGGCGAGTCCGATCGCCGTCCCCGAAGCGGAGCGGAGCGGGACGGGGGGGGTCCGCATGGCGAGTCCGATCGCCGTCCCCGAAGCGGAGCGGAGCGGGACGGGGGGGCCTCCGCAGAAGAGGAGTCGCTGAGAAGTTATCTAGATGGCGCGCTCGCGGCCACGACTGAACTGGACGAGATGATTCAATCCATGCTGGATCTGGCCGTCGTCGAAGAAGGATCCTTCGAGGCGAAACGCGTCGTCCTCGATGCCGCGGATCTTGTGAAGCGAATTGAGAAACGTCTTGGGCCGTGGGTCCGGCAAGAAGCCCGGGAGTTGGCGGTCAAGCCACCTGCGGGCCCAATCCACGTCCCCGCCGACCCCGTCTATCTGGAGCGGGCCGTGAAAAATCTGATCATGCACGCCGTGAGGCGGTCTCCGGTGGGAGGGAAGGTGATCGTGGAGTGCGAAACCCGGGATGGGAGCGTGGTGTTTTCCGTTCAAGATCAAGGTCCCGCCGTTTCCATCGGATCGGAGAAAGAGTACTTCGATCCGGGGAGCGCGGAGGAGCACCGTGAACTGGGGTGGAAGGCCGATCGTGCTTTCGCCCTGGCCTGCGTGAAGAAAGTAGCCGATGGGCACGGAGGTTCCGTCGGCATCCAGTCGGGTATCGAAGGAACGAGTTTCTTTTTGCGCCTACCGGCGGAGGGGGGACCCAATGGGAATGCCAGCAAGTGATTTTTCGTATCCGGATGCCGCGAGCGATGTCGCCCCGCGCTTCCGGGTGGCGGTGGTGGACGACGACGTTCGCATCGGGCGGCTCCTGAAGGCCTTTCTGGAAGGGCGGGGGATCGAGTGCGTGCCCCTGGCCGATGCCCCGGGGCTGTTCAAGCTGCTGACCACGGAACGGATCGATGCCGTGGTGTCAGACATCGTCATGCCTGGGATCACGGGTCTGGAACTCCTGCGATCCGTGCGGCGTATCGCTCCGCAAGTCCCCGTCGTCCTCATCACCGGTTTTCCAAGAATGGAGTTTGTTCGGGAGGCGATGAAAGAGGGTGCGGTCGATTTTCTTCAGAAGCCGGTGGACCTGGAGGAATTGGAAAAAGCGCTCGGGGCGGCGATGGAAAGCGCAGCCAAAGCGGCGGCCGCCGAAGAGAAATCCCCGCGTAGGGGCGAGCTTGCTCGCCCGCTGTCCCGTCAGGAGAAGCAACTCGCCCGGCGGGTTCGGAAGGCGATGCGGCAAAAGGAGTGGCGGGGATGGCATTGGCTGGATCGGATGGCTGTCCCGTTCCGATCGGCCGCGGAAGAGGTTCGGCTCCACCCATGGTTCTATGTTCTCGCGATGGGTGTCGTCCTAGCTGCCAGCATGTTGACGCTCACCGGCATGAATACCGTCGTCGGAACGGCGCGTCGGCCGGGGATGATGGAACTTCTCGAACGCGCGGTGACGGCATTGGAAGAGGACAACCGGCTGGACCGTCAGAATCCGAGGTGAGTCAGAACGATGCCCCAGGTTTCGCTTGAAGCGCGGGTAAGACAGGTCTTGAGCGAGGGAATGGACCTCCCGACGCTCCCCCAAGTGGCCGTGTCGGTTCTACAGGGAACCTCGAATGACGGCGCCTCGGTCCGCGAGGTGGCGGGCTACCTGATGGTCGATCCTCCGCTCGCGGCACGAGTTCTGCGGGTGGTCAATTCCAATGTCTATGAACTCCGCGACAAAGTCGGCTCCATCTCTCAGGCGATGATGGTGCTTGGACTGGAACGGATCCGCGACATCGTGTTGAGCCTGACCGTCATTCCGGCGTTCGACCTCGATCACGGACGGATCGGCCTGGATCGGGAGATGTTCTGGCGTCACTCCACGGCCACGGCGTTTTTGGCGAGGACACTCAGTTGCGCTCTGGGGCTGCGCCGGGAAGGTGAGGCGTTTGCCGCAGGCCTCCTTCACGACCTCGGTTATCTTTTCCTCGACCATTATTTCCACCGCGAGTTGGCGCGAGCGTACGAGAAAGCCATGGTGGACCGCGTGTCACTCCTCACGGCCGAGCAGGTTCTGTTCGGCACCGACCACGCCGCGGCAGGCGGGCTGCTTGCCTCCACCTGGCAGTTTCCGGGAGGAATGGTGGATGTCCTCATCCATCATCACCGGCCCGACCGGGCCAGAGTCGAAAAACGCCTATGCGCGATCGTTTCGCTGGCCGATCTCCTCGCCGAGCTTTCGGGAAAGGCCGGCATCGGGGAAATCAGCGGGAGCGCCCGGTTGGAGGATCAGCCGGCGTGGCAGATGCTGAGAAAGCCGCTTTCGGAAATCGCCCACATCGGGCCGGACCAGTTCGAACGGATCGTGGCGGACTCGATCCGTTCGGCCACCGAGTTCTTCAGCGTGATGGGGTCCGATGGTCTCCCGGGGAAGCTGAGCGCATCCGGGCCACGACTCGCCCGATCCGCCGCAGATAGTACAGATATACATGTCTGACCCCAAGGCCCCCCCCAAGGCCCCCTCCAAGGCCCCCTTGGGCGCGGAGGCTGAAGGGATCCCGTCTGTGGCGCACTTGTTTGTCCTGGCCCTGCTTACCGTTTTCTTTACGGAAGTGGCCGTCATGTTCGTACTCGCCAGGACGGAGTGGTTCTCCGGATTCGTGCAGAACGCCTTGGCCGATGCCTTCCTCCTGACCTTGGTCGCATCTCCCTTTCTGGCGTATTTGATCGTTCGGCCTCTGAGATCCGCTCTCCTGGTGGAGCAGGACCGATCGGCGTTGGTGGTGAAGCATGCGCGGGACGCCATCATCGTGGCCGATGTGCGGGGGAGAATCGTCTCATGGAACCCGGAAGCGGAAGGCATGTTCGGGTACTCCGCGGGGGATGCCATAGGGAACCTGCTGACGATGGTCATCCCGGAACGGTTTCGCGCGGCGCACGAGGACGGCATGCGGCGCGCGGCCAACAGCGTGTCGTCGGCGCTCCAGGATGGCGGCAAGCCCGTTGAAATGTGGGGAATGAAGCAGAATGGTACGGAGTTTCCGGTTGAACTCACCCTGGCGCGCGGAGGGTCCCATATTGTGGGCGTGCTGCGGGATATCACGAAGCGCAGGAAGGCCGAGGATGAATCGGCGCTTCTTAGGGATGTGGCCGTGGGAATCGCGGAGGCTGAATCCGTGGAGGACGCTTTTCGGGTCGTTTTGCGAAAGGTCATGGAGGCGACGGGATGGTCCTACAGCGAGGCGTGGAGCCTCTCGGATCACGGCGAATGGCTGGAGTGCCGGGCGGTATGGCCCATGGGCGACGATCGGTTCACTGCCTTGGAGAAAGAGGCGAGAGGGCTTCAATGCCGAATGGGGCGGGGGCTGCCGGGCATGGCGTGGGCATCGGCGGAACCGATCATGACGGAAGACCTCACCACGGATCCAGCATTGATTCGGATGAACGCTGTCACCGCGGCCGGTTTGAAAGGCGCGGTGGCGTTGCCCTCGCTTTCGGGAAACAAGGTGATTGGTGTGCTGGTCTTCTTTACGGCAGCCGGGGCGCGGCTGGATTCGGGCGAGGTGGAGAGTCTCCTTCCGATCGCGGCCCAGGCGGGGACGCTCATGGACAGGAAACGATCGGACGAGATGCTTCGGACACTCTCCGGCACGATGGCCCAGGCCGCGGACCCGATCGTCCTCACGGATCGGGAGGGAAGGATCGAATATGTCAATCCCGCCTTCGAGGAACTTACCGGTTGGAGCGGGGAGGAAGTGCTCGGCCAGACGCCCCGCGTATTGAGGTCGGGGAAGCATGATCTTCGGTTTTACGAATCCCTTTGGTCGACCATTCTGGCGGGCGGCGTTTTCCGGGGAGAATTCCTGAACAAGAAGAAGAACGGAGAACCTTACAACTACCAACAGACCATCAGCCCGGTCTTGAATTCGTCGGGCGAGGTCACGGGTTTCATTGCGACGGGAAAGGACATGACCCAGACCAAGCGCCTGGAGGGGGAGCGGGAGAGAGTGAGCAAGCTGGAGTCGGTCGGAGTGCTGGCGGGCGGGATCGCGCACGATTTCAACAATATTCTGACGGCGGTGATCGGCAATATCTCGGTCGCCAAGCGCGAGGTGGGTGACGGGACGGACCTTCACGCGATCCTTTCCGAGGCCGAATCGGCCTCTCGGAGGGCAAAGGCCCTGACGCAACAGCTTCTCACCTTCGCTCGCGGCGGCGCGCCCGTGCGGCGAGTGGTGAATCTGGCCAAACCGATCCGTTCAAGTTCCGAATTGATGTTGTCGGGATCGAGTGCCCGATGCGAATTCAGCGTTCCGGCCGATTTGTGGCCGGCGGAAGTGGACCCAGGGCAGATCCAACAGGTCATGCAGAATCTGGTGGCCAATGCCGTTCAAGCCATGCCGCCGGGAGGCACTGTCAGAGTGTCGCTGAGAAACGTGGAGGCCTCCGGAACGGTTGGAACGGGATTGGCGCCGGGCCGGTATGTGGAATTGGGCGTGAGCGACACGGGTTCGGGGATCGCCCCTGAACATTTGCCCAAGGTGTTTGATCCTTACTTCACCACGAAATCCACGGGCAGCGGATTGGGCTTGGCCGTCTGCCACTCGATTGTGAAAAATCACGGCGGGCACATCGAGATCCAATCCGAGGTAGGTCGAGGGACAACCGTGAAAGTCTGGCTGCCGGCGACCGACAAAATTCCCACACCGCATTCGCGGGCATCGGTTGAAGTGATGCGGGGGAAGGGCAGAGTGTTGGTCATGGATGACGAGGCGCCTGTTCGCTCCGTCGCGGCCCGAATGCTGAAATCGCTTGGCTACGAGGTGGAAGTGGCGGCCGACGGGAAACAGGCGATCGAGTTGTACTCGCGACATCTGGGCAACGGGGGATCGTTTGATGTGGTCCTGATGGATCTGACGGTTCCCGGGGGAATGGGGGGGAAGGAGGCGATGGCAAGGATTTTGGAAATCAATCCCGCGGTCACCGCGGTCGTCTCCAGCGGCTACTCTGAAGATCCCGTACTGGCGGAATTCAAGTCCTACGGTTTCCGCGGTCGTGTGGCCAAGCCATACACGCTGGAGGAACTGGGAAGGGTGCTGCATGAGGTCCAGAGGAATGTGAAGTAGGCCGGGATGGTGCGATCTTGGCTGAGATTGCTTCGCTTCGCTCGCAATGACGGATGGCACGTGTCATTGCGAGGCCATGGTCCATGCCGCGCCATCCTTGGCGCGGCCACATATCATGGCCCCATGCCATCCGTGGCAAGGGGAGTCCTCGACGAAGCAATCTCATGAATAGAGACGGTAAGCTGACCTCGCGCCGATTGGCCGAGCGGGCGTACACGTTCCTCTCCGAGAACGCCGTGGACGTGGCGGTGGTGGTGGATGCCGAGGGGCGCGTCAAATACGTCAGCCCGTGGATCAAGCGGCTGTTCGGCTACGACCCGGAAGCGTTGATCGGAGTCAGCGGTCTGTCGGTGGTGCATCCGGACGATCACCCCGTCGCCCTCACCGCTCTCCAACAGGGTGTCCGGAAGGTCGGACCGCAACCGCTCCTCGAACTACGCGTTCGACGGGCGGATGGATCCTTCGCACACGTGGAGGTTGCCTCCCGCAACTGTCTGGACGATCCCGAGATCAACGGATTCGTGGTCCTGTTCCGGGACATCTCACGGTACAGAGAGGCTCAAACGGGCGCGGAGCAGCAAGAGGCGGAGCGGAAGCGACTGTTGACCGCCCTCGAAATGACGGCGGACAGCGTGGTGGTCTCGGACATCACGGGAACGATTGTCTACGCCAACAAGGCCACGGCCGCCATGTGGGGAGCGGGAAACGCCTCAGAACTGATCGGGCGTAATTCGTTCGATCTGATCGCCCCTGAAGACATTGAGTCCGCCCTCGCCGGGATGCAGGAGACGCTCAAACGCGGGATCCTTCTCAACCGGACCTACCGGGTGGTCACGAAACACGGCAGTCGAGTCCCCGTTGAAATGACCGCCGCCCTGATCCGGGACGATTCCGGGAATCCCTCCGGCTTCGTCGGCATCAGCCGGGACGTGACCGAGCGGGAGACGGCGGCCGCCTCCCGGCGGGAGAGCGAACTGAAATACTGGCACCTATTCGAGACGATTCCTGACGCCCTGATGATCGCAGATGCGGCGACACGCCGGATCGTGGAGGCAAACCCGGCCGCCGAATCACTGTTCGGCTATTCCCGGGAGGAGCTTGTCGGAATGAACATGACCGGCATCTCGGCCGAACCGGAGGCCACGACCGAGGCCATCGGGGCAATTTTGGAAGGCCGGTTGTCCCGAGTTCCCCATCGGATCTTTCAGCGCAAAGATGGCAGCCGGTTCGAGGCGGAGATCGCCGTGGGAATGTTCGAATCGGCCGGGCAGAAGTATGTCCTCGGCCACTTCAGAGACATCAGCAGCCGCCTTCGGGCGGAGGAATCGCTGCGGCTCAGTGAAGCCCGGTTCCGCAGGATGGCGGAAACGGCGCCGGATATCGTGATGGAAGGGAATCCACTGTCCGGCATCGAGTACATCAACGGCCGGGTGTTCGACGTCCTCGGTTACAAACCCGAAGAAATAATCGGACAGATCGGATTCCTGGCGTCGAAAATCCATCCGGACGACATACCGATCTTCATCGAATCGCTCCAAACCTTGGGATCGAAATCGGAGAAAGAGAATGCCGTATCGCAACTGCGGGTCATGCGGAAAGACGGCGGATACGTCGTTGTCGAGCTCCGGTTCACCGCCCTCTGGGACGAACAACGGGAACGCCTGCTGATTCTCCAAGCGGTTGCCCGGGACATCACGGAGCGGAAGCGCGCCGAATCGGCGTTGCAGGAAAGTTCTATCCAGTACAGGGCGGTCGTCGGCCAGTCCCGCGATCCCATCTATATCTACGAGCCGTCCACTCTGCGTGTCATCGACGCCAACGCGGCTTTTCTCCATCTTCTGGGATACACGGGCGAGGACTGCGGCGATCTCACGCTCCCCCATTTCGTGGATCACTCCGTGGAGAGCATCCGGGGATTTCTGGAGGTTGTTCTGAAACGGGGGTCGCTTACCATCGGGGAGCGCACGTGGAAACGGAAAGATGGGAGTCGGGTTCCCGTGCACGTTTACATCAGCCGGATCCGGAGGGAGTCGGGGGACCTGATTTTCGTGATGGCCCATGACCTGACCGAACAGAAACGTATGGAAGCCGAACGGATCAAGTGGAGCAAACTGGAGTCCATCGGCGTTCTTGCCGGCGGGATTGCGCATGACTTCAACAACGTGCTCACCGCGGTTCTGGGCAACGTCACCTATGCGAAGCGGGACTCCGTGGCGGGCAGTGAACAGGAGGACGTTCTCCTCGAAGCGGAACGCGCCTGCCTTCGCGCGAAACATCTTACCCGGCAACTTCTGACTTTTGCTCGGGGGGGCGCTCCCATGAAACAACCGACGGACATTGCGCGCCTCGTCGAGGAATCCGCCCGAATGGCCGGAAGCGGATCCAGAGTGAAGCTTCGGACATGGTTGGAGCCGGGCTTGAATCCGGCGGACGCGGACCCCGGCCAGATCGGGCAGGCGGTCCAGAATCTGGTGCTCAATGCGGTTCAGGCCACGCCCAATGGGGGAGTGGTGGAGGTCCGCGCGGAAAACATCCTCGGCCGGTCGCCCCTCGAGCCGGAGTCGGGGGAGAGGCCGTTTGTGAAAATCTCCGTTCAGGATTGGGGAGAGGGGATTCCGCCGGAGCATCGCGATCGGATCTATGACCCCTATTTCACGACGAAGCCGGGCGGAACCGGATTGGGTCTGGCCACCGTCCATTCCATCGCGCAGCGGCACGGCGGGCACCTGGAAGTGCGTTCGGAGGTGGGCGCGGGGACCACCGTTGAGATGTTCATTCCGACCTCCACGGGCATGCCGGAGCCGGTGGAATCTTCCTCGCGCGAATTGAATCGCGGGACGGGAAGGATTCTCCTCATGGACGATGAGCGCGATGTGCGGACTACGCTGAGTCGAATCCTGAAGCGTCTGGGCTACCGGGTGCGTCTCTCGCGGGAAGGGGCGCAGGCCCTGGAGATCTACCGAGGCGCGCTCGTCCGGGGGCGAAAGTTCGATGCGGTGATCACGGATCTCACCGTGCCGGGCGGCATGGGAGGCGCCGAGCTGATCGTTCAGCTCCTCCGGATGGATCCGTCGGCACGCGCCATCGTATCGAGCGGATATTCGGGGGATCCCGTTCTTGCCCGGTTCGGAGAGTACGGCTTCAAGGCGTTCCTCGCGAAGCCCTACCGGATGGAGGAGGTGGGGCGGACGCTCAAGGAAGTCCTGAGTGCTGGGGACTGAGGGCCGAGGGGGAATCGAGGGTAGCCGCAGGCCATGTTAAATGCCGCGCCGTCCTGGGCGCGGCGACATCGCATGGCCCCATACCCTCCGTGGCATGGGGCTTCAGCCTGCGTTTCGGACGCGGGCATAAAGCCCGCGCCTACCCAGATGGATGATCTCAGGGCCCAGGACTGAGTAGCCTCGTTGAGTTTTCACATCGGAATGGTTACTCTCTGTCCGTGCCTTTCGACGACTCGGTGATCCCTCACATTGCCCACGATCTCCAGAACCCACTCACTTCCATTCAAGGCTACGCACAGATGATTCTGATGACACAAGGGGATCAACTGCCTGCGGATGCGCACCGGAACTTAGAAACCGTCCTGCTCTCGTGCGCACAGCTCCGGCGGATGATTCTGACTTTCTCCTACCTTTCTCAGATCCAATCGGCGGGATTCGAGCTCCAATGGGCCGAAACATCGGCCGACGGCCTGGTGAACAAGGCTGTGGAGGCGATGGCGGGCTACGCCGAAATGCAAAAAAAGCGCTTGCTCACGGAAACGTCCGCCCCGAACCCGCTTCGAGTCGATGTGGTGCTGCTGGATCTGGCTCTTCAGAACGCGATTGCCAACGGCCTCGCGCGGGTGAGAGGTGGAGGGGAGGTGCGGGTCCGATCCTGCGAGAAGGCGGGAGGGGTGTGCGAGATCTCGATCGAGGAGGCCGGCCCGGTGATTTCCGCGGAATTCCGCGATGCGATGTTTGACGCGGCGCAGGTGGATCGAATCAAGCGGGCGGGACTTAAGACGGATCGTGCGCTTGGCCTCGTCCTGTTCAAGAGGGTGGCCGAGTTGCACCGCGGCTCCGTCGGCATCGAGTCGAGCGAAACGCAGACGAGAATCTGGATGTTCCTTCCGGTGAAGAGGGATTGAATGGGCGGTGCGCCCCAATTATCGGTTCATGGCTCGCCAGCACCTTCGGTGCTGGTGGCGGACGACGACGAATCCGTTCTTACCCTTCTGGGCGACGTGCTCACGCAGATGGGGCTTCGGGTGGTGAAAGCGCGGGGCGGGATCGAGGCGATGGCCATGTTCCGAAAGGAGCGGCCGGATCTCGTGATCCTGGATATCGACATGTCGCCGCCGGACGGCGTGGAAATCTGCCGTCGAATTAAGTCCGACCCGGTGACCGCCCTGACCCCCGTAGTCATGGTGACGGGGGTGGGGACGTCCAAGGAGAAGCTCAAATCCTTCGAGTACGGCGCAGATGCATACTTTGAGAAGCCCGTGAATCTGTGGGAGTTGCAGGCCCGACTCAAAGGACTGCTGAGGACGAAGAAATTGACGGATCATTTGCGGGAGCGCAAGGGTGGGGGCGATCTTGGCCCAAGAGTCCCGGTTCCATCACCTGTCCTCCTGACACCCTCTCCCGCCGGCGGGAGAGGGGGAGGGGTGAGGGTGTCCACGGCGCGAGGTGAATCCAGCGCGGCGTCTTCCGGGGAATCGGGATTGAAAATCCTCATCGCCGAGGACGAAGCGGCCACCTTGGATCTGCTTCGTTCGTTTTTCCAGACCAAAGGGTATGAGGTGGCTCTGGCGGAAGACGGCAAGGAGGCGCTGGCCCGGTTCAAGCCGGGAACGTTCGCCGCCGTTCTTCTGGATGTGAACATGCCGGGCTTGAGCGGCCTCCAGGCGCTCGAAGAAATCCGCCGCCAGGACGCGCACGTGCCGGTGGTCATGCTTACCGCGGTGCGGGACAGGACGGTGGCTCATAAGGCGATCGACCTGGGGGCGAATGACTACATCCTCAAACCGTTCAACCTCGAGGCCCTGGAGAAAAACCTCATCGTCAAGATCTTGATGAATGAATTTGCGTGAAGGAGCGAACCTTATGAGACGAATCATGGTCATCGATGACGATCCACAGATTGTGGATATGCTGAAACAGTTTCTCCTGGCTCGGAACTACGACGCGGTGGGGTATGACAGGGCTCTCGACGGCATCCGCGCCCTTGCCGATGTTAAGGTCGACGCGATCATCACGGACATCGTCATGCCCGGAATGGACGGGATTGAATTCCTGCGCGCCGTGCGCAATGTGGCGCCCGAGATTCCGGTGCTCCTGATCACGGCCTTTCCCAAGATGGATTTCGTGCGCAAGGCGCTCGAACACGGCGCGGTTGATTTCCTGTCCAAGCCGCTCAATCTGATCCAGCTCGAACAGGCCGTCAAGAAAATGCTGGAGCGCACCGATGTGCCCGAGACCGCCAAGCTGTCCTGGAAGGAAAAGAGACTCTCCAAAAAGATCCACAAGCGGATGCAGGAGAAGGAAATCCGCAATCTGGAAGTTCTCGCCCGGATCAAATGGAAGCTCTGGGATGCCACGGAGGATTTCAGGAAACACCCCGTGTTCTACCTGGGCGCGGTCCTCCTTAGCGCGAGCCTCCTCTGGGTGGTGGCGGAGGTGACGCAGCGGGCGTCGGCAGCGCGTCAGGACCCCAATTCCCTACCGAGTCTGCTCCGCCGTGCGGTGGAGGCCCTGGAAAAGGACAACGAGCTGGATTCGACCCGGCCCCGGTAGCGCACGCGGCCGGCCGAGACGACGACGATGGCCCATCAACCCTTGGCTCAATCCGGTCGCGTGCTGGTAGTGGACGACGAAGCACAGGTTCGCGAATTGACCGCCCGACTCCTGCGTGGCGCCGGCTGGCTGGTGGATGAGGCCTCAAGCGGGGAGCAGGCTCTGGAGCTGCTTGTGGCGACGCCGCCGGATCTCGTTTTGCTGGACATCCAGATGCGGGGGATGAGCGGCCACAAGGTTCTTGAGGCCATCCGCTCGTCCGCGGCAACGCGCTTGTTGCCGGTGATCATGTTGACGGGCGCGGGGACGCGCGACGACAAGCTCCGGGCGATTCAGGAAGGGGTCACTGACTTCATCACCAAGCCATTTGATACGGAGGAACTTATCGCGCGTGTTGGCTCACTCATTCGGATCAAGTGGTTCACGGACGAGCTGGAAGAGGCGGAACGCGTCATCATCACGCTGGCCCGAACCATCGATGCGCGCGACCGCTACACGGCCGGGCACAGCGAGCGTGTGTCGCGATTCGCGGGACTGCTGGGAGAGCGGATCGGTTTGAACGACATGGAACTCCGGGCGGTGCGCCGCGGGGCGTTGTTTCATGATCTGGGCAAGATCGCCGTCCGAGACGACGTCCTTCTCAAGAAGGGTGCCCTTACCCCCGAGGAACAGAATCACATGAAAATCCATCCCGTGGCCGGCCGCGAATTGATTCAGCCCATGAAAAGCATGTCCTACGCCTTGGACGTGGTGTATCACCACCACGAACGGATGGACGGATCCGGATACCCCGCGGGATTGAGCGGCGAGGCGATTCCCTTGGCGGCGCGCATCACCATGACGGCCGATATCTACGATGCGCTCACCTCGGATCGGGTGTATCGGCCCGCGGTGACCCGGGAGCGGGCGATCGAGATGATGACGGAGGAGGCCCGCAAGGGTTGGAGGGACGCGCGGCTGCTGGACGAATTCAAGGGCGTGTTGGAAAAAATACCGGAAGGGCTTCCCGGCTGAAGTCATGGCCCGGCCGCGAGTGCTCTGGTTCGGTCCGAGGCTGTTCGGCCCGGAGAAGTGGGGAAGCCTCGACGTGGTGCGCGCGGGCCCGGACGAGGGGAGTGACATTCAGCTTCCATGGCAAGCCCTCTATTTTCTCGATCCCATCGCGAAAGAGGTAAAACCGGACCTCCTTGCGGTGGAAGCCGCCTATGGCTTTCGCATCGCCGACCTCCACCACCTGGGGATCCCGAAGGTGTACACCGTGTGGGACCCTCAAATCTCCTGGGAATATGAGCGATACTACGTTCCGCTTTTCGACGCGGTGGCCGTCTCTCAACGGGAGTATCTTCGCGACGCCGAGTCGTCGGGCGCCCAGGCCGTCTGGTTTCCGCACTACTCCTCGCTGACGCCGGAGGAGTGCGATGGGCGCCCCCCGGGCGGTTTCCGGCCGACGGACGTCTGCTTCGTGGGCAACGTCGAAAGCCCGTTCAGATTCGACCGCTCCCGGCATGATTTCCTGCAATCGGTGGCGGGAAGCCTCCCCAAGGAGGTCACGCACCATTTCGGCCGGGGCGATTGGAAAGAGATCTACTCCAGGTCCAAGATCGTGCTGAACCATTCCCTGAAAGGGGAAATCAACTTGAGACTGTTCGAGGGGATGTCGTGTGGCGCCTTGGTGCTGAACCCCGCCACCGGGGCATCGCTCGGAGGGGCGCTCCAATCGGCGGTCCATTTCGCGGAGTACAAACCGGGCGACGCGGACAGCGCGGTGGAATCCATCCGCTCGTGGCTGGCGCGGAAGGAGGATCTGGACCGGGTGGCCCGGGAGGGACATGCCGCCGTGCGGCACGGACATCTCCTTTTCCACCGTATGGGGCAGTGGAGCGGGTGGGTGAACGAGTGGAGCGCTCGCGGGCCGAGACCCATTGATCCCGGCCATGGCAACATCCACACCGCGCTCTCACTCCTGAGCGTCATTCTGCTGCGCGCGTTTCCCATGGAAGGCGACCACCTTGAAGCGTTCGAGAAGATCGCCAATGTCTACCTGGAGGCGGCGCTGGCTGCGTGTGAACAAATTCCCTCCGCCTCGCCGTCATTCGCCGCGGCGCAGTTCATTACGGCGATGGTGCAAACCCTGAGGGGGGATGTCTTCGCGTCCCACGCGGCATTGGAGTCAGTGTACGGCCATCCGGATTTCGAACGCTTGGCGCCGGTGATCGGGGAGTGGGTGGATTCCGGGTCGGGAACGGCGAAGGCGACGGTGCCGGCGAGCGAAGCGGGCGGGCTCGGCTATCTCGTCCAGATGGTGAGCCGGATCGTCCACTCCGGCAAAGGCCTGATCGGCTTCCGGCTGGATCAGACGCGGGCGGCTCCTATCGAGGCTAAGAGCCTCTAACAGAATGCATAGGGGAGGGCCTTCAGGCCCTCCCGACAAGAGGGAGCATCTGAAGATGCTCCCCTACGAATCGGCATTCTGTCAGAGGCTCTTAGCCTCGATAGGGAATCGAAGCGGCCGCGCCAACGGCGGGCGGTCCGGCAGGAGGCCGGCCGTCCTCTCGACTTATTTGGCGGGCAGGAGGGCCGCGATCCGGGGAGAGGGCGGGTCGGAGTAGACCGGGAAACCGGCGAGTTCCGTGACGCGGCTGAAGCTCAGGGGGGCTTCCTCCTCTCCACGGCAACTGTACCAGCACGCTTTGCAGCCGTTGATGACGTCCGCCCCGGGCTCGAAATCCTTGTAATGAGTCAGGAGGGGAAGCTCGGCGCAGGGCTTCACCATTCCGGCCGGAGTGATCTGGAACCAGCGGATACCCGCCTTGCACCCATCGATGCCGCCGCCGAAAAAGAAATCCGGGATCCGACTCAGGTAGTAGTCCGAGCTGAGGATGTTTCGCATCTCGCGCTTGGCGAGGAGGAGCTGCCGGATCGTCCCCAGGAGTTTTTCGCGCGAGGCCTCCGAGATGAAATGCCTCGTCTGGCCGTTCTTGGCGGAGGAGTAGGTGCTGAAATTGACGTACATCTCCCGCTCCTTCGCGAAGCGGACGATGGGCAGGAGATCGTCCAGGTTGTCTTCCATGATGATGGTGTTGAAGGCCACGCGTTCGTAGCCCATCGGTGGGAGGGCCTGGGTAATCTCGGCAATGTGTTCGAACAGATTCTCGCAACCGCGCGATTTCGTGTGGCGCTCGCCCATGTAATCGAGGGAGATACAGAGTTGATCGAGTCCCGCCTCGCGAAGCGCGCGCGCCTTGTCGAGCGTGAGAAGGGAGCCGTTCGTGACCATGGAAAGATGAACGAAGAAAGCGGCCTGCTTGATGCTGCGGACGATGTCCGGCAAATCTTTGCGGAGCATGGGTTCGCCGCCGGTGAGGGTGACGACCATCGGCTTGAACTTGCGCACGATCTCCGCGTAGTCGTCGAGCCGCAGTTCTTCCTCCGTCTTCCAGTAGTCGCAGAAGTCGCAGGTGGCGTTGCAGAACTTGGTGACCTCCAGGTTGAGATGGACCGGTCGGTTCTGGAGCCTTCCGGTCGCGAAGTGCGCGACACCTTTGACCGCTTTGACGAGTTGCATGGATCGCTCTGGTATTGAAGCGAAGTTATTTTACATCGAGCGCAATCGAGTTGAAAGACAAATCCGTTTCTTGCGACCAAGAGCCTCTAACAGAATGCGTAGGGGAGGGTCTTCAGGCCCTCCCGACAAGAGGGAGCATCTGAAGATGCTCCCCTACGAATCGGCATTCTGTTAGAGGCTCTAGAGAGGCCGAACCCCATGCCGAGGATGGTATGGGGCCTTGAAAGGTCGCGGTGCCACGGATGGCACGCCACGGAACATGGCCTCGACAGCAACTATCGAGGTTCGGCCTCGGACACCTGAGTCACAGCTTCGTGATCAGCTCCCGAACGGCGTTGACGGATTTCTCGAATGCTTTCTTCTCCTCGTCGATCAGCGCGATCTCGATGATCTTCTCCACCCCGCCCGCGCCCAATTTCACCGGTACGCCGACATACACGTCCTTCGCGCCGTATTCGCCGTCCAGGTAAACCGTGCAGGGCAGAATCCGCTTCTGGTCGAAGAGGATGGCTTCGACCATTTCGATGACGGACCGCGAGGGCGCGTAGTAGGCGCTGCCGGCCTTCAGGAGATTGACAATCTCCGCGCCGCCGTCCCGCGTGCGCTGAACCAGTTTGTCGATCGTCTCTTTGGGAAGAAAGAGGGAAATGGGCAACCCCGCGATCGTTGAAAAACGGGGAAGCGGGACCATCGTGTCGCCGTGTCCGCCGAGCACGAGGGCGTCGACGTCCTGAACCGACACACCGGCGGCCTGCGCGATGAATGTGCGGAAACGCGTGGAGTCGAGAATGCCGGCCATGCCGAAGACGCGGTTCTTGGGAAAACCACTGAGCTTCTTCGCCAGGTAGCACATGGCATCGAGCGGATTGGTGACCATGATGAGGAAGCAGTTGGGGGATTGGGCGGTGACCTTCCGAATGACGTCCCCCACGATGTCCGCGTTCTTTTTGAGAAGGTCATCCCGGCTCATCCCGGGCTTTCGGGGCAGTCCCGCGGTGACTACCACGATGTCTGAATTGGCCGTGGCGGCGTAGTCGTTCGAACCGACCACGGAAACGTCGAATCCATCCACGGGGCCGGACTGGAGAAGATCCAGGGCCTTGCCCTGCGGGATACCCTCGACAATATCAACGAGAACGACGTCGCCGAGCCTGCGGGTGGCGGCCCAGTGAGCGGCGGTGGCGCCGACGTTTCCTGCGCCGACAACGGTGATCTTTGCTCTCTTACCCATGGTGCACCTCTCTTTTGTATCGTTCAGATTCGCTCCGTGTTCGACGGACCGCCATGAGCGCGGTCAGAATTTCATCCCGTACCCGGACGGCCCGGCTCTCACGGGAGCCTACGCCATGTTCCGAATGATCTCCTCGCCGAACTCCGAGCACTTCACTTCCCTCGCCCCCTCCATCTGGCGGGCGAGGTCGTACGTGACGGTCCTGTTGGCAATGGCCTTCTCGATCCCCTTGATGATGAGTTGAGCGGCCTCGCGCCATCCGAGGAATTCGAGCATCATCACGCCGGACAGGATAAGCGAGCCCGGGTTGACCTTGTTCTGTCCCGCGTACTTCGGCGCCGTGCCGTGGGTCGCCTCGAACACAGCCGCATGGTCGCCGATGTTGGCGCCGGGGGCCATGCCGATGCCGCCGACCTGCGCGGCCGCCGCATCGGAAAGGTAATCGCCGTTGAGGTTCGGCGTGGCGAGCACGTCGTACTCCTCGGGCCGGAGAAGAATCTGCTGGAACATGGAGTCGGCGATGCGATCACGCACCACGATCCGGCCGTCCGGCACGACGCCGCCGTGGCTCTTGTACACCTCGTCCTCCGTAACGATGTGTTGCGCAAACTCCTTCGTGGCCACTTCGTAGGCCCATTCGCGGAATGCGCCCTCGGTGAATTTCATGATATTGCCCTTGTGGACGATCGTCACGCTGCGGCGGTGGTTCTCGATGGCGTACTGGATGGCCTTGCGCATGAGTCGCTTGGTTCCCTTCACGCTGATCGGCTTGATGCCGATGCCGGAGTCCTTGTCGATCGTCCGCTTGAAGTTCCTGTTGAGAAAGCGAATGAGCTTGTTGGCGTCCGGCGTGCCCTTCTTGTATTCGATTCCGGCGTATACATCTTCGGTGTTTTCGCGATAGATGACGAAATTGACCCGCTCGGGATGCTTGACGGGGGAGACGACGCCCTGGAAGTAGCGGACGGGCCGGACGCACGCGTAAAGATCCAGCACTTGGCGCAACGCCACATTGATGCTGCGATGCCCCTCACCGACGGGCGTGGTGAGCGGGCCCTTGATGGACACTTTGTACTTGCGAATGGCTTTGAGCGTGTGCTCGGGCAGCCAGTCACCGTAGGTCTTGAACGCCTTTTCTCCGGCGAACACTTCGTACCAATTGATCAGGCGCTGCCCCCTGTAGGCTTTTTCCACGGCCGCGTCGAAGACGTGGACGGACGCCTTCCAGATGTCCGGCCCGGTGCCGTCACCCTCGATGTAAGGGATGATCGGGTCGGAGGGAACGGTCACTCGACCGCGCGTCATTTCAATCGCCGTTCCTTCCGGCGGGGCGGGGAAGGAAGATCGTTTTGGGGTCGGAGGAGAGGAATTCTTCGTCTTCTTCATGGCGGCGGATGTTATAGAGTGAATATCCACGTGTCAATGACGGGGAATATTCGAATGACGATTCTGCCGGTCCTGAAACGGACTTCGCGCGTTGCGCGGCCCGGAAGGAGTGGGTAAACTGCTTTTTCATGGATTCACGAAACACGTGGATGTCGTATGCTTTGCTGGTGGTTGGCGCGCTTGTGCCGTGGCTCGCCACGTACGTGGAGAGCGGCCGGCTCCCGCGCACGCCTGAGGAGACCACTTCCGAGTTGATCACCACCGTGTTCATTCTGTTCCTCGGGTATGCCGGACTCTCCATCATCCGCAAACAGAACACCGTACTGCAGGAACAAAACCAGCTTCTCGAGACACAATCGCGTACCGACGGCCTGACCGGGTTGTACAACCACCGCTCGTTTCTGGACGCGCTCAGGGCCGAGGTGAAATCCGCGGAGCTCCGCGGCAATCAACTTTCTCTCGCGTTTCTGGACCTGGACGGTTTCAAGGAACTCAACGACTCCCTCGGACATGTGGAAGGAGACCGCATCTTGAGGGAGGTGGCCAAACTTCTGCGCACGCATCTGGGGCGGGTGACCGAATGGGTGTTTCGCTATGGCGGAGATGAGTTTGCCGTGATCGTGCCGGGGAAATCGAGCGCTCAGGTGGCCCAGATGATCGAACCTCTGGTGGGCGATTTGGAACTGAGCAGCCACGGGCGCTGTTCGGTGAGCGCCGGCGTGGCGCAGTGGAAGCGGGGGATTTCCGCCGGTGATCTGGTGAAGATGTCGGACAGCGCCATGTACCGGGCGAAGGACAATCAAGAGAGCCGGGTGGTGGAGGCGTAGGAATGAAGTGCGCACGGGTCGAGCGAGATTGCTTCGGTCGGTCGTTGCGACCTCCCCCTTGCCCAGGATGGCATGGGGCCATGCAATGTCGCCGCGCCGAGGACGGCGCGGCATGGACCATGGCCTCGCAATGACCACACCCCACCGTCATTGCGAGCGGAGCGAAGCAATCTCAAGTGCTACAGAATGACCGCTCAAATCCCCCTCGAACAAATCGACGACGTCCGCTGGCGGATTCCCGCGTATGGCGACATGCGTGTGGACGGCATCGTGTTCGCGTCGAAGCAGCTCATGGATGCGATCCGCACGGATCAGAGTCTCCAGCAGGTGGCGAACGTGGCGACGCTGCCCGGAATTCAGAAAGCCTCCTACGCCATGCCGGATATCCATTGGGGTTACGGTTTTCCGATCGGGGGAGTCGCCGCCTTCGACATGGACACCGGCGTCGTTTCGCCGGGCGGGGTCGGATACGACATCAACTGAGGAGTGAGACTCCTGCGCTCCGGTCTGGAGCGCGAGGAGGTCGAAGCGCGAAAGCGCGATCTGATCCCGGCCCTGTTCAGTCGCATCCCCACCGGCGTCGGCTCCCACGGCGCCTATGACCTGAACGCCCGCGAAGAGGACGAGGTCTACTCCCGCGGTGCCCAGTGGGCCGTGAGCAAAGGGATGGGACTCCACGAGGATCTCCAGCATATCGAGGAGAACGGCTGTTTTCCGAATGCGGAGCCGTCCGAAGTGAGCGATCGCGCGAAGAAGAGGGGTCGTCCCCAACTCGGCACGCTCGGATCGGGGAACCATTTTCTCGAAATCCAGTACGTGGAAGAAATCTACGACGATCCCGCCGCGAATCAGATCGGCCTGTTCAAGAATCAGGTGGTGGTGCTCATTCACACGGGGAGCCGGGGGTTCGGACATCAGATTTGCGACGATTCCATCCAAGCCATGCTCCGTGCCTCGCAAAAATATGGAATCCAACTGGCCGATCGCCAACTGTGTTGCGCGCCGATCCGAAGCGCCGAGGGCCAGAGCTACCTTCAGGCGATGGCCTGCGGTGTGAACTATGCGTTCGCCAATCGACAGCTCATCACGCACGGCGTTCGGGAAGTCTTCAGGGAGTTCTTTGATAAATCCGAGAAAGATATCGCTTTGTCCGTTGTCTACGATGTGTGCCACAACATTGCCAAGATGGAGCGGCACAAGGTGGGGAGCGTGGAGAAGGAGTACTGCGTGCACCGGAAGGGGGCGACTCGGGCCTTTGCGCCGGGACACCCGAAGGTGCCGCAGGACTATCGCAAGATCGGCCAACCGGTGCTGATCCCGGGGGACATGGGCCGGTACTCCTACGTGCTGGTGGGCACCGAAGGGGCGATGGGAGAGGCATTCGGCTCGACCTGTCATGGCGCGGGCCGGCAGATGAGCCGGACGAAGGCCAAGCAGGTGGCGCGAGGGCGGAATATCGAACACGAGCTCGAAGGGCGCGGTGTCGTCGCGCATTCGGCCACACGAGCGGGTCTCGCGGAGGAGATTTCCGAGGCCTACAAGGACGTGGCCGATGTGGTTGACGTCGTCCACCGTGCGGGTCTTTCCCGCAAAGTCGCCCGGCTCCGCCCGATGGCCGTCATCAAGGGGTAGGGACAAGTTTCTTGGATTGGCGATTTCTTCCTTCCGCCATTCAGGGCTTGGGGGGCGTTCCAAGGCCGATACGAGTTCTCGTGTTTCTGCTGATGGCAGTTGCCGTTGGATGCGGTGGCTCTGAAAAGCCCAAGCCTCCCTGTGGGGAGGACGAACTGAGCGTTATCCATCCCGAAATCGTCTTTGCCAATGTGGGCCGGGGCGCCGCCTTTACCACCTCCGCGAAGTATGTTCGGGCCGATTGCGAGGAGACGGCTCTACCGGTGAATCTGGAGGCTGATTCAGGCGTCGAAATTCGGCGCGTTGGGGATGAGACCTCCCTCGTCCCGAAGGTTGAAGGCACGCACACGATCCTTGTGTCGGCGACTTACGAGGGGATGGAAGTCCAGGCCACGGTCAAGCTGGTGGCGCTTGGGAACGCTACAGTCGAGGGAGCGTACGTGGTCCGAACAAGAAACGTCGTGCGAAGGCTCGATTCACCTTTCAGCGAGGGCTTGGATTGGTTCTTCGGATGCTACGGAGAGATGGTAGCCACTTCTCACTTCGTGTCATGTATTGGCGCGCCATTGATGGGGACACAGGTAGTTAGCCCGCGACTCGATCGGCTGCTGGTTGATTCGGGCGTCGGCGTAATCTTGCTCCCTTACATCTGGGGACTGGGTGGCGACGGCCCACTCTTGGGGAGAGCCAGCTCGCTTTCGCCGGTACTGATGGTTGATGAAATCTCACCGGACGCAGGCATTTTGAGAACCGCCACGTATGAACCTCCGCCGAATCCGATCCGGGAAAGACTAGACGAGGAATCTTGTTCCCTCCGCAAAAAAACAATGTGCCCCGGTCGGCTTGCGAATCGTCCGAACAACGTTGCTATCGAAGGCAACCTCGTCGCGATGACCGATCTCCTGGGCGGCCTGTACCTCCTTCGATACGTCGACGGGACTCTTGTCGAACTCGCGCGCACGTATCCGACTTCCGAATTGAAGGTGCGCGGAGAGTCCGAACACCCCATCCCCGTGGTCCTGGATGGAACGTCATTGTGGATGTTCTACGGGGGAAACTTTGTCGTTCACGACATCTCGGAGGTGGCATCACCACGCATGATCGCAAAAGGAACGCTTCCCCGCGGCAGCCTTCCGATCACGGCTCGTTCGGGCCGCCTCTGGCTGATCGATGGGAGCAGGTTGGAGGTCGATCGGCTGGAAGGGGGAATTCCGGTCAAGAGAGATGAATTTGATCTGGGTAGCCGGGTAGCAGGTTTGGCCGTTCTCCGTTCGCGTGTCGTCCTGCTCGGGGACACTTCTTTGGTCGAATTGGAGGCCGACGAAAGCGACAAACTGAGACCTCTTCGCAAGATCGCCCATTATGGGGCTGGAATGGGTGGAATCGCCTATGCGCCGGACGGTTCGATTCTCGCGGGCGGTTACGGCTTCATCCTCCGGATCGCCTCCGCGCCATGAGCGTGAACAAGGGTTGACTCTGCGGTCAGGAGGGCAGTTCCAAAAGGCGCCGGAGTTGCTCTCGAAGGATTGATACCTCATCGGCCAGCGCCTTCACCTGCTCAGGCGTGAGCCACCCTTCGTAAAAATTGATGTGGAGGGCGCTTGCGTCGGCAAAGAATTTCTGGAGGTCTTTGAGGCCGGTTTCCTGCGCAATTCTCCCGATGATCTTGAAAAGAGTGGCGTGTCCGTCGTGAGGCCACCCACGCTCTTCGGCCAAGGCCTTGACCAGTTCAGCGGCGCATCCCCAGAGCTTCTCGGAGGCTTGAGGCCAATCCTCTTCCGAGATCAATTTCTGGGAATGCTGCCAATACTGATCGCTCAGGGCAACGTAGTGATCGGCCTTTGGCGACATGTTCGTATCCCGATTTGGATGCTACGCCGGAGGAGGAGTTTCCGCAACCTGCCGGCCCGAACTCAGACGGGCTGAGTCTTTGCGCTTCCCTCGCGAACCGAAAGGATGTTGTTGGCGAGGAAGAGGAGGATGGCGAGGGCGTTGATGAGTCCGGCGTAGTAACGCAGGTGGGGCCAAGTGCTCAGATCCGCGAAGACTCGGAGGAGAAGGGAGAGATGCAGAAGAGCGAAGTGGGCGTAGAAGCGTGGACTGTAGGGCATGGCCTTGCCGGTGACGGCGGGGAACATGATCGGGGCGTGACCGAAGATCATCGAGAAGACAAACCCCAACAGGATCGAGTGAAGAATCGCATCATGGGATAGCCCGGCTGGGACATCACCGTAAAGCACGAGGAGCAGCCCGCCGAGGGCGAGCCAAGGGTAGCCCGACAAAATACACGTGGCGGTGAAGCGGGGCAGGCCCGTCTGCTGAATCGTTTTCCGGGCGAGGTCGTAGCGGAAGAGCCAAAGCGCAAGACCTACGAAGCCCGCACCGAGGAGTCGCGATCCGAGATTGAACAGGTGGTGGGAGATGCCCGCCGCCGCAATCAGAAATACCGCGAGAAGAGTAAACAACACATTCCGCAGCCAGGATCGGGCGGTTGAAGCGCCGCCGAATCGGGAGAGTTCAAGCCGTTCTCCGGCGATGGTGAAGACCAGGAACAGGATCCACGCATGGATGGCTTCCGCCAACGGCGCTCCATGCAGCCACAGCACGCATCCGAGCAGCCAGTGCGCCGCACCGGCAACCATCACGCCCGTGTGGAGGCCGGGTTGCCGCTTGAAGATGAAAAGCATGACCAGAACGAGTCCCCCCGACGCTGCAACGGAGAAGGCAGCCGGGAAGACCGGTGGCGCTCCACCCACGAGGGTGATCACGCCGGCGAGATTGAGGACCGGAAACACGTAGGCCCACTTCTTTCGGATGCCGACGGCCCGTTCGAGGCCGATGAGCGTGCCGAGGAACCCGGAGAGCAGGAGGGGACCGTGGAGACTCGGCCAGTCCACGCGTGGAGCGGGCAGCTCCCAGCCGAGCCGGACCAGACCGGTCCATAGGCCGGCGAGGAGCGTAAGAAGTCCTCCCGCCATGATCGGAATTTTCAGTCGCGATGAAATCATCAGGTTCGATTCTACAGGAGCGAAACCCAGCGGCGGTAGACGATGTCGCCGATCGCCTGCAAAGCCGTCAGGTGTGTTTCGATGCCCTCCAGAATTCCTGCGGATGGAATTCCGGCCTCGGCCAGTTCGACCTCGAACGCGCGGGTCCATTCCCCAATCATGGGAGCCGTGACTTCCATGTGGAAAAGGAAACCGTAGGCGTTTCCGCCGTATCGGAAAGCTTGGTGCGTCGTGAGGTCGGAGGACGCGAGTGAGACGGCCCCCTTCGGAAGCGTGAAAACGTCGCCGTGCCAGTGGAACCCCGTGAAGCTCGATGGAACGTCCATCCAGAGCGGGTCGGCGACCGCTTCGCCTGAGAGGGTCACGGGATACCATCCGATTTCCTTCTTCTTTCCTTTGCGAATGTCAGATCCAAGGGCCGAGGCGAGAAGTTGGCTCCCGAGGCAGGTGCCGAGAATCGGCTTGCGGCTCTTGAGGGCAGCCTGGATCAATCGGATTTCATCCGCCAGATGGGGGTACCGATCCTGCTCGTACACTCCCATGGGACCGCCCATGACGATCAGTCCGGATGCGTCGCCCAGATCGGCCGGCACCGGATCCCCCAGGAATACGCGCACGATCGTGGGGGATGCGGAAACGCTTTCGAGAGCGCCCGCGATTCGGCCCACCGGCTCCGGTTCAACGTGCTGAAGAACGAGGACGGATTTCGTCATTCGTGCCCCGCACACTCCCTTCGTGATCCGGCCATCGTGGCCGGCATCAAAGGTTGGGAGTGCGGCGAGCGTCATGCCCGCCGCATGCGCAGTGGCATTGACCATGCCCGGTCGGCGCTTCAGCGGAGGGATCCACCTCCGCGGCCGAATGCATCCGTTCGAGAATGTCACGCTGGGCCTCGTCCGACATGTGCCGTTCCATAATGGGAAGATAGCCCTCTTCTTCCTTCCTAACGTGGAGTGTTACTACGGCCAGGAGTTGCAGGGCAAGGCGCGAAAGCCGTTCCCGCAGGACTGGGCGATCGACTTCCGGCGCGAGTGGAACGGTGCGGGCGATTTCGTCGATCTGCCGGATCGTGTTCTCGATCCATTGGTGATCCATCGACATCGTGGCCGTGGCATCCGCGTGATCCCGAAGAATGGGATTCAGCGCCGGGTAGAGGTGAAGTTCTTCGCCCTGGGCGTGCGGCAGGAGCTCCTCGTTGAGAAAGGCCGCCAGATCTCTTGCGGCCCCCCCCTGGGCTCCGCTCAGCACATGGTCGGTGTATCCAGCCAGACTGTTCAAAAGGCTGCGGTGATGATTTCGAATGGCGTCGGTGGTGGTGCTCATGGGTTATCTCCTTATTCGTTCCAGCCCAATTGCTGTCGGGCGATCGGCGACATCATCATGGGGTTCCAGGGCGGGTCCCAGACCAGGTCGACGCTGATCTCCGGGGATCCCGGCACATTCGCTTCGATGGCGTTTCGAGCCATTTCGAGCAGATGCGTTCCCATGGGGCAGCCCGGCGCGGTTACCGTCATCTGCACGTGCACTCGGTCCGCATCCGCCTCGATGTGGTACACGAGGCCGAGGTCGACGATGTTGACCCCCAGTTCGGGATCGACGACGTGGCTGAGGGCGCCCATCACTTCCTCTTTGATGTCCTTTTCCATGATCAGTAAGCCCGCATCCGATGGACCAAGTCATCGCGTTCGCCTTGGGAGAGCGATTGGTCGGACATCGGATAAAGGATCTGCTCTTCCTTGCGATTGTGTCCGGTCAGGATCTCGACCAATTCGTCGGCCGGGCCGGCGATCTTCGATGCTGCAATCGGCGCATCGTTCGAAGAAAGCGCCGATTCAATTTCGGCCATGCAGCTTTGGATCCCGCGGTGCTCCTGGCGCATAACGGCGGTGGGTCCGGCAGCGTGCATCCCCGTGCGCTCCTCGAAGATCGGGAACAGGATTTCCTCCTCGATGCGGATGTGTCGACGGAGCCCCAGCGCGAATTCGGAGAATCGGGCGCGTCCCTCGTTGAGTTGGCTCTTTTCCACATGATCGCGAAAGGCTGCCCAAAGTACATCCAGGCGTCGATGATCCCTTTGGAGCAAGTCGGTGATCGAAGCGGGCGCCGTTCGGCCGCGCTTGGCGATCAGGACGCGCCAGATCGCGGGACCCTGTTCGAGGGGCCACCATTCGAACCCATCGCGGCGTTCGAAGTGGAATTGGTGCAAGAGCGGCACGGGGTTGTGGTCGTTGACGAGCTCGAAGGCTCCGTCCGGGGGCAAATCGTCGAACGTTGTGAAGATTCGGGGGTGGCGCTCCCGAGGGGGGATGGCGCGCACGTCCATGATCGATCCGTTGTTGTTCATGAGACCTCCTTTTGAAGTGGATCAGCCGAGCGTGGATGCGTGGGTGACCGGTCAACCCGAAGCATGGCGGAGAGGGCCTTCCGACGACGCAAGACGTCCTCCAGAGTGTACCCGTCGAGCACGGCGTAGAAACTGGAGAGGGCCTTGCCGATGGCTTGTTTCAGAGAGCAGACGGGATCGATCCGACAGGTGTTGGAGGCGAGGTCGAAGCACTCGACGAGCGTCCAATTTTCCTCCGTCTTTCGAACGACCTCGCCAAGCCGAATGTCGGCGGCCGCCCTGGAAAGTCGAATGCCCCCGCCGCGACCCCGGAGTGTATCCACATATCCGAATTGTCCCAGTCGGTGGACCACTTTCATCAAGTGATTCCGCGAAATACCGTAACTCCGGGCGATCTCCCGGATGGTGGACGGATGATCCCCGCGGAGCCCGAGGTAGATCAGGACCCGAAGCGAGTAGTCCGTGTACTGTGTCAGTCGCATGTGTGAGCCGTCTCCGCTAAAGATGTACACAATATACATCTTTATGGCTTCTTGTCAAGAGGCTGCGGCCATGGAGGTAGGCGCACCCCCATGCCAAGGACGGTATGGGGCCATGAGATGTTGCCGTGCCACGGATGGCACGGCATGTAACATGGCCTTTACGGGTGCGTCCGCAGACGCGGGCTAAAGCCCGCGGCTACCTGGCCAAACGTGGCGAGGGCCTACGCGTTCCAGCGGCCGAGGGCGTCGTACGCCGCGTACTTGTACGCGTCGCAGAGTGTCGGGTAGTTGAACACGGAGGCGATGAAGAAATCGACGGTCCCTTGGAACATCAGGCAGGAGACGCCGACGTGCACGACCTCGGCCGCGTTCTCGCCCAGGATGTGAACGCCGAGGAGCTTGCGGGAGTCCCGGTCGAAGATCAGCTTGAGGAATCCGTCCGTCCCGGCGATCTGGCCCCTGGGGTTGTTGCTGAATGCGACGCGACCCGTGACCGGCGCCCGGCCCTTCTTCCCTGCCTCTTCTTCCGACAGGCCGGCGCACGAGACCTCGGGAATGGTGTAGATGCCATAGGGGAGGACGGGGGAGACGCGGTCCTTGTACTTCAAGTCAAAGGCGTGGCACATGGCCACGCGCCCTTGTTCCATGGACGTGGACGCGAGGGCGGGGAAGCCGATGACGTCTCCGGCGGCGTAGATGTGAGGAACGGTCGTCTGGAAATGTTCATTCACGGCGAGCTGCCCTCTCGAATCGGCCCGGATGCCGAGCTTATCCAGCCCGAGTTCGTGCGTAACGCCGGACCGTCCGGCGGCGAACAGAAGTTTGTCGGAGGCGATGGACCGTCCGTCTTCAAGGGTGGTGACAACGCCGCGGGCCGGGTCGCGCCCAACACTCTTGACCTTCGCGTTGAAGACGATGTCGATGTGGAGGCGTTGCTTCATGCTTTCACTCAGGCCGTTAGCCACATCTCCGTCGAGAAACGGCAGGAGCCGATCCCGGCCGTCCACAAGGGTCACGTGGGCGCCGAGCGCGGCGAAGAGGCAGGCGTACTCGCACCCGATCACGCCCCCGCCGATCACGGTCAGGCTTTTCGGTATGGCGTCGAGCTGGAGAATCGTATCGCTGTCGTAGATGTGGGTGTCGTCGAACGCGATATTGTCCGGGCGGTGAGGGCGGGAGCCGGTGGCGATCAGGATGACGTCGCCTCGAATCGCTCGTCCGCCGCGCTCCCTCGGTGATCCGGCCATCCTGGCCGGTATCGAAGGTTGGGAGTACGGCGAAGCGTCCTGCCCGCCGTTGATTTCGGACACGCGCAGGGTGTGGGCGTCCTCGAACACCGCCGCCCCGGCCACGCGCTCGATCTTGTGGCGTGCGATGTTACGGTCGATCTGCTCGCGCTGCACGCGCTGGATCTCGTCCTTTCGATGCATGAGGTCCTGCACCGTTACGCCGTCCTTGATCTTCCAGTCGACGTGATAGATCTCCCGCGCCTTCAGCCCCGAGAAAAAAATCGCGCTTTCGCGGAGAGTCTTGCTGGGGAGCGTGCCCGTATTGACACAGGCGCCGCCGAAATACGGCTCCTTCTCGATGATCGCAACTTTCTTTCCGAAATAGGCGGCCTGGGCGGCTCCCTTCTCCCCGGCCGGCCCGCCACCGATGACAACCAGATCAAAAGAATCCACGTGTGCGATTCTGGATGGCCCAAATCATGAAGTCAACTTCCATCGAGGCCATGTTCCATGCCGCACCATCCTGGGCGCGGCGACATACGTGGCCCAGGAGGGCCTGGTACTGCGAGT
Source organism: Nitrospirota bacterium (assembly GCA_016180645.1). Taxonomy (NCBI): domain Bacteria; kingdom Pseudomonadati; phylum Nitrospirota; species Nitrospirota bacterium. The sequence goes on from JACPAV010000013.1 coordinate 34,414, forward strand.
GGAGGCAGCGCCAGGACGGCGCTGCACATGACCGCTGTATCATGGCCCCGTACCCTCCATGGCACGGGGTTCGGCATCGGCTCCGGTGCTGTCAGATTTGATACTGTGGCGGAGGCGAACCGTCTACCGGCATCCTGTCTGAATTATTTTGTAATTTCAGGTAAGTCTCTTGCGGGCTTGGCCTCGGAGTTGCGCGTTAGCGGCGCGTGACGCCCCAAATCGCTCTCGTATTGATCAGTGCCGTCAACCCTTTTGCGGGGACGACCGGGCTTGGGGCGGCGGACTACCTCAACCCTGCCTTGACCATTTCCGAGGAAATCCAGGATCGCCATCTCCCGACCGACACGGTGGCCGATCCGATTTTCGACTCCCCGGAGGGCTGGACGATTACCGGGTATCGCCGATTTGCCGACTCCGCGATCTGGTCTGGCCACGCCCTGGCAGCGGAAGCGTATCGATATGCCGTCACGAAGAGTCCCGAAGCAAAGGCGAACGTCACGAGGATCCTCCATGGCGTGACGCGGCTCATTCACGTTTCCGGAAAGCCCGGCCTGCTCGCGCGATTCGCCTGGCCGGTCGGGGACGCCGCGATGACCGAGAATGTGAAGCGGGAAGAGGGGGACCCGATCTTCACCGGGAGCTTTGAAGGCCAATCCTACAACTGGCTCGACAACGTGAGCCGCGATCAATACTCCGGCGTGATGTTCGGCCTCGGTGTGGCGTACGAACTTCTGGACGACCCGGCCATGAAAGACGAAATCCGAAAGGACGCCTCCGCCGTGGTGGATTTCCTTTCGAGCAATTTGTGGAACGTCGTTCATCCGGACGGCCATATCAGCACGACGTTCATCGGCCGGAACGATCAGATCCTCTCGTTTCTCCAAGTAGGGAAGCTCGTGGACACGGCGCGATTCGGGAAGTCTTATAACACGCAGGCGGCGCTCTGGTCGGGCACGGTCGAAACGCCGATCGTCTTCGAGCTGATCGACAAGCACAAGTCGTACTACAAGTTCAACCTCGACCACATCAATCTCTTCAACTTGACGCGCCTGGAAAAAGATTCGGGGCTCCGTGGAAAGTATCTCAGTGCGTTCATGAAGCTGCGTGACGGTCTCCGTGATCATCCGAATGCTCACTTCCTTGCGATGGAAATGGGTGTCACCGGGAACACGGCGTACTCCGACTCCATTCGCGGCTATCTGGGTGAGTGGCTGGAAAGGCCGCGGCGCGATGTATGGGTGCAGAACAGCGCGCGAACAGACCTAGCCATTTCGGGTGGACGCGCCGTGGATCCGCTGCCCGTACCCGAGCAGTGCACCACCGATTTCCTCTGGCAACGCAGCCCAACCATCCTCGATTGCGGCGGCGACGGCCGCGTGGAGGGTCCGGGCCTCGACTACACCCTCCCGTACTGGATGACGCGGTACTACACGGAGAAGACTTCTTCGTCACCTCCTCCTCCGGCCGGTGACGGGAACGCCGGTGGCTGCGTACACTTTCCAGGCTCCAACGGTTCGTTCAGCGAGCTGCTCGTATTAGTGCTCGTGGCATTCTCCTTCCTTCTGAGAACTCGAATCGCCTGACCCTCGGTTCTCCCCTTGCCAACCGCCAACGGCCTGCGCATGATGGGGGCGTGATCGGATACCTGAGAAGTCCCCAACGGTTCGCGTGGGTCGCTTCCCTGACCGTCATCCCTTCGCTGGCGGTTCTCTGCGGCGGAAAGAGCGAGAAGGGTACACCCGTCACAACGGCGGGCAAGGGAAGCGGCGAATCTGCCGTGCGCGTGGAGACGCTCATCACGGGGCTGGAAATCCCTTGGGAAATCGAATTCGCTCAGGATGGACGCGCGTTCATCACCGAGAGGCCGGGGCGCGTGAAAATCTTCGACATGGCCTTCTCGCCGCTCGCCACCCAATCCATTCCCGGTGTGAAGGCCGTCGGCGAAGGTGGACTTCTGGGCATGGCTCTCCATCCGAAGTTCGCCGAGAACCACTGGGTGTATCTCTACCTCACTTACGAGGGGCCGGACGAAAAGATATTCAATCGCGTCGTGCGGTTTGTGGAATCGGGAAACGCGCTCGAACCCGAAAGTGGAGATACGCCCAAGGTGATCTTCGATGCGATGCCCGGCAGCGGGGTCCACAACGGGGGACGCATCAAGTTCGGTCCCGATGGGAAACTGTACATAGCGGCAGGAGACTCGGCCAGGAAGGAGCTGGCGCAGGACCTCACCTCGCTTGCGGGGAAGATTCACAGAATCAACGACGACGGCACAATTCCGGCCGACAACCCGTTCCCCGATTCCAGTATCTGGTCGTACGGTCACCGGAACCCCCAGGGACTGACATGGGATTCGAAGGGCCGAATGTATGAGGCTGAACACGGCCCATCAGGATTCGACGGTCCCGGTGGCTACGACGAGGCCAATGCGATCCGGTCCGGCAAGAACTACGGCTGGCCGAAATACGGAGAAACGGGCAATCCGGCCCTGGTCGATCCGCTTTTCCTGTCGATCGATGCGGTGGCGCCATCTGGGTGCGTCCTGTACACCGGTGACCGAATCCCGTCATGGAAGGGCAACTTGTTCCTCGCCATGCTGAGGGGGCAACATCTCCGCCGTGTGGTTCTCGAACCCTCAGACCCCACGCGCCGCAAGTCGGATGAGATCCTTTTTAATCGCGAATTCGGCAGGCTTCGAGATATCGTCCAAGGACCGGACGGCCTCATCTACATCCTCACGAGTAACCGCGACGGCCGAGCGCAGACCCCATTTCCGACGGCCGAGGACGACCGTCTCCTTCGGATAGGCGCCTCGGAATAGGCCCAACCCGATTGGCCCAGCCGGGCGTGATCTGCTACCATGCGAGGATGAGTTGGTGGGCGCTCGCCGCGTCATGCGGCCATCCTGGCCGCGGGCTGTGGACGCGAGCACGGGGAACCGTCCTGGCCCCCGCGCTCGCCGCGTCATGCGGCCATCCTGGCCGCGGGCTGTGGACGCGAGCACGGGGAACCGTCCTGGCCCCCGCGCTCATCCTTCTTCTTCTGCCGCTCGCCATCACCGCCTGCGGCAAACTGAAGAAAGAAGATCTCAAACGTGTGGGGATCTCCGGCCGTGTGGTGGACGGCTCCCAGGATACTCCCCTCCGGCAAGCCACCGTCAAACTCTACAAGCCGGGCGACACGCAGGATCCCTTGGATGAGACTCAATCCGGCGAAGACGGCAAGTTCTCGTTCGCAACCGCATTCCCCGGGGAATATGAGATCGTTGCATCGGTCCAAGGCTACGCGCCGGCCACGACAACCGTCGTCGTCAATCCCGGCGAGGCCTCCGAGGTCACCGTCCGCCTTTACCTGACCTCCGACAAGTTCCCCGAGTGGTCCAGCTACATGACCCGGAAGCTGGCGCGAGCCTTTCTATCCGCCAACGGTGAATTCTGGATCGGCACGGAGGGCGGTCTGCTCCGCTACCCCTCCAACGGTTCCCCGATCGCGTACACCACTTCGGAAGGCCTTCCTTCGAGCGTTGTGCTCTCGCTCGCCGCCACGGACAAGCACATCTTGATCGGGACGGACAGCGGACTCGCGCGATTCAACATCAAGACCGAGGAATGGGACGTGCTCACGAAGGAGAAGGATGGCCTGCCGGGCAATCGCATCAATGGAATCGGAATCGATCCGAAAGACAAGCGACTTTGGGTGGTGACGGACGGGGGGGCCGGCCGCCTCGAAGGACACTACTGGACCACCTATCACGCGGGAACCTCGGCGGGCACCGCCTGTTCGTCCAACGGCCTGCCGGACAACGATGTGCGCTCGTTCGTGTTCGATGTGGACGGGCGCGCGTGGTTCGGCACGGCCAAGGGCGTGGGCGTCTTCTCGAACAACGCGTGGTGCTGGTACTCGAAAGGGAACGCGGATTCCGGGCTGCTCGATCCTTCCGTGAACGGAATGGCAATGACAGCGGCAGGCGTGGACGGCAAGACGTGGAAATGGTTTGGGACCGATCGCGGCATCAGCACCACCGATGGCTGCAAGTGGGTATCGTACAGCAGTTTTGAACCTGCCTCGGTGGAATGGCCCCCCGTGGGGGAATCCAGGTGCACCATGGCCGAACAGCTCTGCGACACGTCCACCTTGACCTTTGGGTGCACGGTGGACGGGAGCGCATGCTTCGACGACCCGGCGCCATGCATCGAAAAGGGAGGATATTGCAGGGCCAGTTGCCCGCTGCCGGCGCCGAGTTGCGAACTGTCCGCCTCAAAATGCAATGCGCCCCCGGCCAACTGCACCAAACCGGCCAAGGTGTGCGACAAAACCGGGCTCGCCTGTACGTCGGACGACAGCACCTGCAAACCCGCCGGAGGGAAATGCGTGGATCAGCCCGTTAAGTGCGAAGCGATCGCCACGGGCTGCTCGCTCCCCGAACGATCGTGCCTGCAAGGGGGCGCGGCGTGCGGAGCATTGGAAGGTCAGTGCGTTACCCCCGGTGTGATGTGCACCATCCCGGATCGCGGATGTGGTCTGGCGGCCACCTCCTGCACGGGGTCGAACGGCTGCCGCGTGCCGGCTCGAGAGTGCAAATACGCCGCGGCCAGGCCGTGTGCGCAAGTGTATCTCAAAGTGGATGAGGCGAAGATGCCGACCGCGGCTGCCCTCTCGATCTACCTTCCGTCTTCCAATGAAGCCTGGGTGGGAACGCCGGCCGGACTCGTTCGTTATTCGCAGGGCACCTGGGGCCACGAGATCATCAACGTGCCGCTCGGAAAGGTCTCCGGCGTCGGAAGCGACGGGACAAGCATAATCGTCGGACATGAAACGGGACTCAGGGCCTACACGGGAACGGAGTGGAAGGATTACCCGGCTCCAGGGGGTCCGATCAGCAGCCTGATCCGGGACGTTCTCCTGGATGCGGATGGGGCGGTGTGGGTGGCAACGGACAAGGGCGTCAGCCGGTTCAAAGCCGGCGAATGGAAGCACTTTCGCAAGGCGGAGGGGTTGCCGGACGATGATGTTCGCTCCCTGACGCTGGACTCCGAGGGCAAACTTTGGGCGGCGACCAAGATCGGCCTCGTCAAACTGGAGGGCGAAAAGTTCGCCGGTTTGCCGGACACGTTGGTCGACGAGGATGTTCGCAAGTTGGCGGGGGATGGGAATGGCGGGCTGTGGGTGGGCACGTCCAAGGGGCTTGTCTACCTCCAAAAGACCCAGGTGAAACGGATGGGCCGCAGTGAGGGTCTGCTTGGAGAAATCGTCACCTCTCTTTTTCGCGACGGCTCCGGCGCCCTTTGGGTGGCCACCGGCCCCGCCTACGATCCGGCCTGTCTCTGCTTCAACGGCGGAGGGGTGAATCGAATCGAATCGGGTAAGATCTCCGCGGCCCAGGGTCTCAAGGCCGGTTTGGTGAACGATCTCGGGGTCGATTCGCGCGGATTGTTGTGGGCGGCCACCAGCCAGGGTTTGAGCCTCTTCGATGGAGTCAACTGGAGGTCGATCCTTCCGAATTCCGCCGACAAGACGGCGGGGCCTCTCAGCGCCAGCGTCACCGCGCTGGCCTTCGAACCGAGCGGCAAAGCATGGGTGGGAACGGACAAAGGACTGAGTTCAACCGATGATCCCTCGGGGAAGTGGACCCATTTTGCAACGAAAGATGGACTCGGTGACGTGCGGGTGACCGCTCTCGCCGTACGCGAGAAGGAAATCTGGATCGGCACGAAGAACGGCCTTTCCGTCTACCGCCCCCAATAGCGGATGAAACGACCGAACGGGATGCGTCGCCTTTTCTCCTTACCTCTTTCCTCTTTTCTCTTTTCTCTGGTTCTCATCTCCTGCGCTGACGTGACCCTCAAGGATAAGGAGAAAGACAAGCTCTCCCAAGGGCGTCAGCAATTGGATGCGGGCAACTTCGACGAGGCCCAGAAGGCCCTCCGTGAGATCGTCCAGGGAAATCCAGAAGCGGGTCAGATTCCACTCAACCCGAACAATTCTGAAGCTCGATTCTATCTTTTCGTAGCCCAGTTGCAGGGTTCCCTCAATGCACTCAGCACGCAACTCGGCCCGATCATCGATCTCCTCGGTGGCTCGGGCGACAGCGCCTCCAAAACGTGCGTGCCCGGTTCTCCGACGGGAACGAGTCTCTTCGGGGTCAGCCACCGGGCGCCGGGGTCTCCGGCAGTCGGCGCGCATCGCCCGCGAAGATCGACGGCTCGCCTCCAGTCCGGCGAACTGAACGGTCTGAATTACCTGGTCCTCTCCATTGTGAAGGGACTTCTCATCGATCAAATGCGCTCCATGGGCGACAACCTCCGTGCCATCACGGAGGATCGGGATTTCGAGATCGTGTACGACCCGTTCCCGATCAAGCTGGGCGACACGACGCTGATCGACCTCGGCGGCCGGTTTGATCTGGGTGAAATTCATCTCTTCATCGCCGTCACGGAGCTGCTCGAAGCGCTGGGCCACGCGCTCCTCACGATCAATCTGGACATGGACCTCGGCCCGATCCTCCAGCTCGTGGCGGATCCCTGCGCCTCCACCGATCTGGGCAGTGTCATGAATACGGTCGTTCAACTGCTCAACCGAAGCCCGAATTTCCTGACGCTGTCGCCGGTCGGCGCGGGTGAGATGCGGGATTTTGTGGACATGACCTTTGCGAGCGTGGGCGAGATCGTCAACGCCGTTTTCGTCACGGCCACACAGAAGGCCAGGCCCGATGACTTCTTCGCCATTGACACCCGGCTGGTCCTGCCCACGGACCCCACCTGCACTCCCGCTCCGCCCGATTCCGCAACGAAGCCGGTGAAACGGATGTGCATCATCATCCATCTTAAGGCAGGAGATGGAACGCCCGTGGAACTCGGTTTGCCTCTCACTAAAGATTTGGTGGTCGCCGCCGCCGGAATGGGAGATGCGCTCTTTCAAACCTGCTCGAACCGGGTGGTGGACGCGAATGGGAAGGTCGTCATGGGCGCGAACGGATTGCCGCTGGTGATCGAACCGCCCGGATGCCGGATTTCCTGGGCGCGCCACATCGTTCCTCTGATCGCGAATGTCGTCCCGCCGCTCCTTTCCTCGGGCGCGCTGTTTGCCATACTCGGGCCGATTATCTCCGGGAGCAGCGCCGAGGCCACCGTGAATCAGCTCGAAGGCGTGCTTACCGATTGCGCCCCCGTGCTCAACGCGGACATGCTCGGCTGTACGATGCTCAAGTTCATCCCCGATGCGATCGAGATCGACGCACAGGCTCTGCGGGGCATGGTGGATGCCACGCCGCAAGGCTACATTCGCGACATCCTTCCGTGCTGGACCTCGGGTTCGGACCGGAAAACGAATGGAGGGACCTACGGTTGTCACATCACGCCAGTGATGGGAGAAACGGAGTTCATCGACTCGCAGGGAATCGTGAATGAACGCTTCCTGTTCGAGTCGGAATGCGAGGCGAATCCGCTGACGATCCCGAGCGGACTCGTCTGTAAGAGTACATCCAACGACTACGCGCATTTTGATCACGCTGTTTTCGGCCGCCTGGGAATCGGACGCATCGAACGGGACGGGTTGACCAGTCCCTTCCCGTACATGCCGATGCGCGATCCGTCGATCTTCGGACTTCTCTGGCTCAATCCGGGCCCCTTCGGAGATGCGTACGCCGCCACCGCCACGCCTCTGGCGTTCGAGGTGGAGAATCGATATACCAAAGCCACCGTGAGAGACCTCAATCTGCTCGTGGCGCATCTCGGAATCATCCTGGGTCCGGCGCTCGGAGGAGACGTGACCTCGGCCGCGGGGCCGGTGGTGGAGTGTTTCTCCAAACAATTCGGCAAGGTTCCTCCGGCCCAGATCAACAAATGTATCGGGAGCGTGAGCGTACTCATCCCGACCTCTCTGTAGCTCGCGTGCGAAAAAGCCTGCCGGTCCTGACGTTGCTCGTGTCCCTTGCGGCTCCGCCGGCCGCTCGGTCCAATCCCATCGAACACTTCGGGTTCGGGTCGCGCAACTCCGCCCTTGGACTCGCGGGGATCGCCGCGGCCAATGATTCCTCCGCCGTTTTCTACAATCCGGCCGGACTGCTTCTGTCCCCCGGGAACGGCTACAATCTCGGCTACACCTTCACGCAGCCGGTCATCGAGTTTCAGAAGGGGGATGAGGAGTATCGACGCCTCCGCTCAAACATCATCCAAGGCTACCACTTCGGTTTCACCACCGTGTACGGCGGTTGGTTCCGAAGGAGAGCGGCACTCGGGTTGGGCATCTACATCCCCACCACCACGCTCCTTCGAGCCATCGTGCGTGGGGAGCAGGAGCCGAACTTCTACGTGTACAGCAACACGGAGGGCATCTACATCGGCCTCAGCGGGGCCGCACGGCCGACGAAATGGCTGCTGGTGGGAGCGGGTATCCAGGCGTTGGCAAGTTTGAAGGGTCCGGTGTTTCTCAACCTCCCGCCCATCAAGGTGAACATCAGTTCCCTCTCGGATATTTCCCAGTCGCTGGAAATCCGGGGCGAGATCAAAGCGGATCTCGATGTGGAGATCGATCCAAAGATTGCACCGATCGCAGGGGTCATGGTGTATCCGTTCGATTGGCTGCGCGCCGGAGCCGTCTATCGCGGAGCACTGTGGGTCCCCATTGAGCTGGCGCTCCGATTGAAACTCCAGGCGGAGATCACGGGGCTCGGGTCGCTCCAGATCTCCGAGTTGGAGCAGGCCCTGTCGGACCTTCCGCTCGCCGTGCGAACGAATGTGCAGTACCACCCGGAACAGTTTGGCGGGGGCCTGATGCTCCTGCCTCTCCGTGAGTTGGTTCTGACGGGGGACCTGACTTACAAGCGGTGGTCCAAGCTCAAGTCGAATTACGCCTCGCTCGGGGATGCGAGCAGCGGCGACAGCGTCGGGTTGAATGACCTCGTGCAGAGTCTGACGGCGATCTTCGGCGGGAATGTGGATCTGACCATTCCGCACTTGCCTGAGTTGAATCTGAAGGACACGGTCAATTTCTCGGGAGGGATCGAGTGGATGGTGATCTCCTGGCTCCGGCTTCGAGGAGGGTACAACCTGCGGCCGAGTCCGGCCCCGGCCCAGACCGGCAAAACCAACTTCCTCTGGCCGCATGAACATCTTCTCACCGGAGGTCTGGGTGTGACGTTCAAGGATCCCTTCGCCGCTCTCAAGCGGATTGCCGTGGACGGACACGCGCAGACCATGATCATGCAACCCTTGGATGCCACGAAAGATGCCCAAATCGTGCCCGTTGAAAATCCCGGTTACCCCTCATTCAAGACACGAGGCGGATTCCTGGGCGTCGGCTTGACGCTGACGGGGGTCTTTTGAGCGAGGAACCACAGGGAGTCCTCCCGCGAGAGTGCGAACTGGCCCTCGAAGGGGCGGTCGCGGATCTCCGCGGCCTTTTCGACACCGATCTTCTGAGCGTAGTGCTTTTCGGGAGCGGGGCGAGAGGTGATTTCGACCCGAAACGATCGGATCTCAATCTCCTGGTCGTCTTGAAGCAGGCCGATTTCGCGCGGCTGAAACGGATCGTGCCAACCCTGAAATCCTGGCGGAAGCGGAGGATCAGCACACCGTTGGTCATGGACCCGGCCTACATCCAAACGGCTCAGGACGTTTTCCCTCTGGAGTTCCTTGAAATGAGATGGGCGCATCGAGTGCTGCATGGGCCGGACCCCCTTGCAGCGATCGAGCCTCCGCGGGAGGCGCTTCGGCGCCAGTGCGAGCAAGAGGCACGGGGCAAGCTCCTCCATCTGAGAAAAATACTTCTGGAGACGGATCTTGATTCGAAGCGGCTGATGGACGCGGTCCGCCTCGCCGCGCCTGCCTTTGTTCGCATCGGCCGCACGCACTTGTATCTGAAGTTCTCAAAGGTTTCTCTCCAGGCCGATGAAGTGCTGAAAGGGCTCGAACAGGATCTCGGTCTCCCCTTGCAAGGTCTTGCCTCAGCCTGGGGATCGCGATCGCGGGTGAGCGGGCAAGGCGCCGATGCGGACAAGCTTTTCGCCGAACTCCTCGCCGATGTGGAAGCCCTCGTTGCCGCCGTGGATTCTCTCCACACTTCGTGAGGCAGGGCACAAATCTCCCCCTCCCCCTTGACGGGGGAGGGCTCGGGTGGGGGTGAGATCTGGCGACGGGGAATTCCTGGCTTGGCATGGGTGCTCTTCTCTTGGTGGCGGCCTCCGCAGCTCTCGCGGACGTCGTCCCCTTCACCGACTACGTCAGCGACTACGCCGAGGTGGTGCCCGACTCCACCGAGCGCGGTCTAAATTCGCTCCTGAAGGAACTCCAGGACAAGACGGGCGCCCAGGTCGCTGTCGTCACGCTCGGGACGACAGCGGGTGTCCCCGCAGCCGACTACGCCGTCGAGTTCGGACAGAAATGGGGAGTCGGGAAGAAGGGGAAAGACAATGGTGTGGTGTTTCTCGTCGCCGTCTTCGATCGGGAAATGTTCATGGCCACGGGTTACGGCGTCGAGGGCATTCTCCCGGATGGAAAAGTGGGCCGGATTCGCGATGAGGACGTGCTCCCACATTTCCGCTCGGGCGATTTTGGATCGGGTATTGCGGCCGGAACGTTGCGAATCGCCCAGGAAATTGCCCAAAGTGAACATGTGACCCTGGAAACGGTGGTGCAGGGGGTCGCGCCGGCGAGGGCGAGACCGCGCGCGACCGGGGGGATCGGGCCGGGGGCGATTCTTGTCGGCATGGTTCTGTTCATGATTTTCGTACGGCCGCTCATGCGTCGGCGGATGCTCGGGGCGTACGGAGGGCGTGGATCGGGATGGGGCGGGGGATTCGGCGGATTCGGGGGTGGTTTCGGCGGCGGGGGGTTTGGCGGCGGTTTCGGGGGAGGGCTGGGAGGTGGATTTGGTGGAGGCGGAGCGGGCGGAAGATGGTAAGATGAAGCGCTTTGGAAGGAGCGATGCATGAAGAATGGTCCATCCATAGGATTGATCCTGCTGGGACTGATCGCCGTCGTCGGGATCGGGAGCTGCGGCTACGTGGTCAGCGTACGCAACCGCTTCGTGACGATGGAAGAAGGCATCAAGGGCCAATGGGCGCAGGTGGAGAACGTTCTGCAGCGCCGGAGCGATCTCATCCCGAATCTGGTGAACACCGTGAAGGGCTACGCATCGCACGAAAAGGAAATCTTCGAGAATATCGCCGCCTCGCGCGCGAAGCTCGGCGGTGCGGGGACGATCGACGACAAGATCAAAGCGGCGAACGAAATGCAGTCGGCTCTGTCGCGCCTGCTCGTCGTCGTGGAGCAGTATCCCGACCTCAAGGCGAATCAGAACTTTACGGCGTTGCAGGATGAACTGGCGGGGACCGAAAATCGAATTGCCGTCGAGCGGAAGCGGTACAATGATGTGGTGCGCGACTTCAATGCCGCGATTCGGCGATTCCCGGGAAGCTCCATCGCGGGCTACATCGGCGCGAAGGCGTACCCCTACTACGGGGTGCCCGAGGAGAAAAAGGCCGTCCCGGAAGTGAAGTTCTGAAATGGGAAGGAGAAGTTCAATGCGAACACGGGTGATCGCGATCATGATCGGTCTGTGTCTGGCGGATGTGTCCTGCACGAAGAAAGTGAGCACGCCTTCCATCCCTCCGGAAGGGATCCAATCCAATGACATCCTCTCCCGGTCGCCGGTAACCGACCGGTCCGAGGTGAAGCACGTTCTGGTGGGATGGCGCGAACTGGCCGCGGCGTATCGGGGCCAGATCGATCCGCGGGCCTCGGCTCGAAACAAATCGGATGCAGAGCAACTCGCGTTCCAACTCCTCGGGCAGGTCCGCGGCGGCGAACCGATCGAGAAACTCATGTCGGAGTTTTCAGAAGACCCGGGGAGCGCGAAGAATGGTCAATCGTACACCGCCACGCCCGACGCTCCCCTGGTTCCACCGTTCAAAGATTTGTCCCTCAGGCTGAATGTCGGCGAGGCGGGCATCGTTGAAACGGTCTTCGGCTGGCACATCATCAAACGGGTTCAATAGTATATAAGGTGACAGTATACTGTTATTACTTCAAATAAAGTATACTGTCACCGAATATAGACGGGGGTCGCCCTGAGATTATCGGATTATCCACATGTCACGCGATGGGTGGACGACGTTGCCCGGTTGACCCTGCCGGATCGCGTGGTTTGGTGCGACGGAACCGACGAGGAGCGGATCCGGTTGACGGCGCAAGCCGTGGCCGAGGGGGTACTGATTTCCCTGGATCAGAAACGTCTACCCGGCTGCACCCTCCACCGGTCCCATCCAAACGACGTCGCACGAAGCGAACACCTTACGTTCATCTGCACACCGACATCGGAACAGGCGGGGCCGACCAACAACTGGATGGCCCCCGAAGAGGCCTACGAAAAATGCGGCGCGATTCTCCGGGGCGCCATGAGGGGACGCACCATGTACGTGGTGCCGTATCTGATGGGTCCTCCCGGCTCGCCCTTCAGCAAAGTGGGAATCGAACTCACGGACAGTATCTACGTCGTTCTCAACATGCGGATCATGACCCGGATGGGGAGGATCGCGCTGGACGAACTGGGGGCCTCCGAAGCTTTTGTACGCGGGGTGCATTCTCTTGGCGATCTGGATCCGCAACGGCGAATGATCTGCCACTTCCCGCAGGACCGGACGATTTGGAGCGTAGGCTCCGGGTATGGAGGCAATGCGCTCCTGGGCAAGAAGTGCTTTGCGCTGCGTCTGGGGAGTTGGATGGCGCGAGAGGAAGGCTGGCTCGCGGAGCACATGCTCATCATGGGGCTTGAAGATCCGCGGGGGCACATCACCTATGTGGCCGGAGCGTTCCCGAGCGCGTGCGGGAAAACGAACTTTGCCATGATGCAGCCGAGCGGACGATTGGGCGGCTACAAGATCCACACCATCGGCGACGATATCGCTTGGCTGCGGTTCGGTTCCGACGGGCGTCTGTGGGCCATCAATCCTGAAGCAGGATTTTTCGGCGTGGCGCCGGGGACAGGCAGGTCCACCAATCCCACCGCCTTGGAGATGGTATCGCGCAATACGATCTTCACCAACGTGGTGGCCACGCCCACGGGGACCGTCTGGTGGGAGGGAATGGAACCCCTGCCGGTGGGAAACGGTTACTACGACTGGAAAGGCCACCCGTGGAATCCAGATCTGAAGACCCCCGGCGCGCATCCCAATGCGCGCTTTACCACCCCGATCACGCAGTGCGCCACCTACTCGCCCAAGTGGGAGGATCCGCAGGGCGTGCCGATCTCGGCCATCCTTTTCGGGGCACGGCGGTCGAATTGTGTGCCGCTCGTGATCGAGTCCTTCGATTGGGCCCATGGAGTCTATCTGGGAGCCACGCTTGCCTCGGAGACAACGGCGGCAGCCGAAGGGAAAACCGGCCAAATCCGGCGCGACCCCATGGCGATGCTGCCGTTTTGCGGCTACAACATGGCCGACTATTTCGCGCACTGGCTGAAGATGGGGAAGGGCCGTGACCGTGAGGGGAACGGTCCTTCCGACCTTCTCGGCAGACAGGAAGTCGGCGATACGGGGAAGGGCCGCGCGAACATGCCGAGGATTTTCAGAGTGAACTGGTTTCGGAAAGATGAGAACGGGCGATTCGTCTGGCCGGGATTCAGCGAGAACATCCGGGTGCTCAAATGGATCGTGGACCGATGCGAGGGAAGGGCCGACGCGATCGTTTCCCCTCTGGGGCGATTGCCGGCGCCGGGCGCCATTGATATCGAGGGGCTCCCATTGGCGAAGGACACGATGGAAAATCTCCTCGCGGTGGACCGGGCGGGATGGACCGAGTTCGCCAACGCCGAACAGACATTCTTTGACCGCCTCGGATCCCGCATGCCCGCCGAACTACTTTCCCAAAGAACCTCCTTCCTGTCGCGCCTCCGGCCATCGTAGCGTCAAGGGGGCCAATGCTGAATGTTGAATGTCAACATTCAGCATTGGCCCCTTATGACTTTGGGTGGGAGGGAAAGCGGGCGGGCATGGAGGAACGGAGCTCGGTCATCAGATCGGTGGTGATGACACGCAAGCCGCGGGAGCGGGCGGCAGATTCGACGGCGTTGCGGACGATGCCGCGAGCGAAAAAGGGGACGTGATCGAGGCGGGCGAGGGCTTCGGGGGTCCATTGGACAGCGTCACCCCCACCCTGACTCTCCCCCTTCAAGGGGGAGGGGGATGTTGTTTCTCCGTGAATTGATGTCGTCGCTCCATAGAAACGATCGGTGGCGAGTGAGATCGTTTGGCCGCCGTGCGTGCCGGGCTGGTAGACGCACGAGGGGTCTTCCGCCAGGATATCGCCGGTCGCTGCGAAGGCTCGACATCGGCAGCCGCCGCAGAACTCGGTGAATTCGCATGAGCCGCAGCGGCCGCCGGGGCGTTCAGTCCGAAAGCGCGCGAGGAGTTCGGAGGAATTCCAAATCTGCCCGAAGGGTTGCTGTCGCACGTTACCGGCCGATACCGGCATGTACGGGCAGGGCGTGACATCTCCGGTCGGTCCAATTCGACAGTAGTAGGTTCCCGCGGGGCATCCACCCCCCCGGAACGTGCGGACGAAGGGCGAATCCTGATTCCGCTCCCACAGCACGCGCCGGTAGTGAGGCGCGCACTTCGCATTGATCAGAAGTGATCCTGCGTGAATCTCCTGCAAACGGGCCAGCTCGCCGAATGCCTCCTCATACTCCTCTGGGGAGAGGTCGCCCAGTGCAGCGCCTCGACCGGTTGGAACAAGAAAAAATGCGTTCAGCGCCGTGGCGCCTTGTTTCAGACAGAAGTCGGCCAGCGCTGAAAGCTCGCCGACGTTCGCGCGTGTCAGAGTGGTCTCGATGAGAAAAGGCAGTCCTTCAGCCCGCATCACTTCCACGCCGGCCATCGTATTCTCCCACGCCTTGGGAATTCCCCGAAACCGGTTGTGCTTCCGGGGATCGAGCGAGTCGACGCTCACGCCGACACCTTTCAGTCCGGATTGGACCAGTCGTCGGGCGACGTCACGGTCCATCAGGCCGCCATGACTCCCCAGGACCGGCCAGAAGCCGATGGCGGCCGCTTCACGGATCAGATCGAAGATGTCTTTTCGGAGGAGCGGTTCACCGCCCGTGAGGATCAGAAAGGCTTCGGGATTGAGCTCGGCCAGTTGCGAGAGGACGTCCCGGCACTCCTCCGTGGTGAGTTCGTCGGCACCCGATTCCTTCCCGGTGGCGTCGATGTAGCAGTGGACGCAGGCGAGATTGCACCGGCGCGTGAGATTCCAGGAGACGGTGAGCGGAAGGAACGGCGGCGACGTGACGCTACTCAGGATTCTCGGTCCCTGGGTCTTCGCTTCGGCGGGGCAATTCTCCGATCCCCGAAGTCTCACCCGTGCTGAGACCGGGGAGGCGGCGCTCCACCCGTTTCAGGTCATCTGCAATGTTGTCCAGCGCGGCCTTAACCACCTCGAAGGTCACGTGCTTGATGCCGGTCTTCTCGGCGTGGCTTTCCACGGCCTCCTTGATCCGTTTCCGAAGGAATCCCTCCGGGTAGGCCTTGATCGCCTCGAACGCATCATCGGTCCACTTGCACTGGTACCCGCCGAGCAGATCCCCGAACCCTTCCTCCCTGAACATCTCCTCAACAAACTCTTTAGGTATGATGGATAACTCTCTGATTCTTGCATTTTTCTCTATGCGAGCGCGGAGTCGGCGCTTGGTGTACCCCTGCGGGGCCTTCGCGAGGGTATTCCATGCTTCATAGGACCATCGCATCCGGGCGCCGTCAAAGGTTTCCTCCACCTGCGGTTCACCCTGGCCCAGGGCGAGTGCTTCCAGTGCCTCCTTGTCCAGCGGACCGAACTCCTTCGCGGAACAGACGGGGCATTGAACGGGAGATTCCATTTTCGACACGTATCCGCAGTTCGCGCAGACTTGGAGGCTGACCTTGCCTGTGGCGACGGCTTGGTAGACCATCTTGACCGCTGCATCCGCCAGCATCCGGGCCGCCTGTTCCGGAAACATCTGTCCCATCGCCTTGTTGATGACGCTGTCCGTAATGACCGTGTGGCCCATTTCGAAAGCGTATCGGGCCACCACCATGCGGATCAGGTTCCGGCGCATTTCAGGCACACGCTCGAGCCGCTTTTCGGCCTCCGGCGACCACGTGAGGTACTGTTTGGTGCGCAGGTCCAGCGGCGGAAGGTATTTCTGCGTGCTCACGAAGACGTTGCAGGGGGCCATCCGCAGAAGGTTTTCCGTATTGTTCCCGATGTCGAGATCCTCTCCGCCGTGGTAGCCGACCTTGCCCAGAACGAGGAGCCAGGGATTGGACTCTTTCGCGTATTTCAGAATTTTCGGGTAAGCCTTGCCGTCGAGGAGCGTGGTTTTGAGCGTCACGCCCTTTTCCTGGGCGACCTCCTTCGCCACCTGGAGATGCGTTTGATAGATCCGTCCCAGCCCGGTGTCGATGATTTCTTCATGGAGTTTTTCCTGTTCCTTGAAACGGAAGACCTTCGCGCCTTCTTCCGACAGGACCTTGGAAATCATGTGGAAGAGAACGTAGTGAAGATAGGGATCGTACACCGCGACGGCCTCGACTTCCTTGTTGAACACCTCGGCGAGTTTGAAGGCGGTCAGGAGTGCCGCGAAAGAATGAGGAGAACCGTCGATGCCGACGAGGATTCGACGCCCATGGCCGTTGGCATGCGCGCCTTCCCGCGTCGCTTCGCTCCCGGGACGGCGAAAGGATTCGTTATCCGGAATGACGCCGCCTCCCTCCGTTTCCCGCACGAGGAGGAGATCCGCCTGAGTCCGCCGCGCGACGCGTTCGCACACGCTTCCGATCATGCTGTCCTTCGTGGCGCCCATGCCGAGCGTGCCCATGACAACGAGGTCGTATTGACTCTCGCGGATGTCCTTGACGAGGGAGCGCCAGTGCAGTCCGTCGATGATCTTGCCCGAGTAGGGCACCGATTCCTTCTCACACAGGAGCTTGACTTGGTCGAGGTAGGAATCGGAGATGAGCCGGAGGCCCATGGTGATGAGCGTGTCGTGCAATTTCCTCTGCCGCTCCATCTCCTTCTCGTTCAGGAACTCCTCCGGCAAGGTGTATTCCATCTGGCGGAAGCGGACATCATGCAGGGCGGCGGCATAAACGTGAGAACCGACCACCGTGGCGCCGGTACCCTTGGCGATCCGAACCGCCATGTGCGCGGCGGCCATCGAATGGTCGCTCTGGTCGTGAGGAACGCAGATATTACGCCACATCGGCTGTGAACCTCTCAGGCGCAGGGATCGATAGAGACTTCGCGAGTCCAGTTAACACGTCGCCGATCACCATGATGAAAGACGGGTCGTGAGGGGGGGTCCCCAACGCCTATTTTTTCCCCAAGGAGAAGTCGGCCATGACTGTCTTTCCGCCATCCACGGTTACCTCTTTTATGGCCTTGCCGAGTTTCTCGTGCCAGACCTCCACGGAGTACTTTCCCGGGGGAACGTCGGGTAGCGCGAAGGAGCCGGAGGGGTCCGTGACAGCGTAGTAGGGATGCTCCACCACTTGCAGCCAGCCGTGCATCCATTCATGGGCGTCGCAACGCACCTCGATCGTTTCCGCTTCGGCGAAGTTCGAGCCCTCCACCGTCATCTGTTTCTTGAACTTGGGCATGGCCTTGTTGAAAGACGGATTCTTCGCGGCGAAGGTATGAACGTTGTGAAGAATGCCGTCCGAATTCAGAATGTCGAGCGGCGCGCCCTTGGGCACGAGCACGACGTGTGGTGTGTATTCGCACGCTTTCTGGTCCAGCGCCTGCTTCGGGAGCGCCATTTTCTTTCCCTTGTCGATGTTGACGATGCGGACCACGGCGTTCTGAAGCCCGCCGTCCTTCGTAGCCAGCACATCCGGGGCCGTCTTTTCCTTGCCACAGACCTCCTGGTCCTTGCTGGTCGCAATCTTCTTCGCCGCCGGGACCGGACCTGAGATTTTGACTTTCCCCGAGATCGCCCCACCGCCGGAGACCGCTATCTCCTGATAGGCGAGAGCCGGGGACATGATGCACGCCGACAAGATCAGTGCCGCTAACCATCTGCTCATTGGAACCTCCTTAGCCTCTCTGATGACGCCTGAAAATTAGTTCCGAATTTCGGTGGTGTCAACCCCTTGTCCGCTTGGCCACCCAAACTTCCGCCGCGAGGGCGAGGAGCCCGAACAACACGGAATAGGCATACGACTTTTTCGACGGCTTCTCTTTCAACATCAGGTGGTACCATGCGGAGAGGGAACATTTCCCTTCCGTTTCCCCCTGGGATCCATCCCACGTGAGGAACCCGACCGGAATGTACTCGCCGGAGGGAAAATCAAGATCTATCTCGTCATCGGATTGGAGTGGACGGGTGAACACGACCTTGTAGCGTCCGTTCAGGTAGGACTGACTGCCCGTCACGTCCTGTTTCTCCTGCTTGACCCACGTCCCCACACCGTTGGCCGTGTATTCGCCGATCTCTTTCGATTCGGAGTCCCACGACCAGAGGTTCACCGCCTTCTGCGGGTCACCCATCACGAAATGGGGCTTCTCCATTCCTTTCATCAACGTCTCCGGGAATTGGAGTGCCGCGCGGTCCGCGAAGACGGGTGCGGGAGGCGCGGGCGGCGCCGACGAATCCGTGCCGGGTTTGGGCTCGATCGGCGTCTTGGGATCGCTCAGGGTAGGATCGTGCCACTCCAGGAGAAAAGCGATCGACTTGCCGTCATGGAAAGCCTTCACGGACACGGAGTCGTTGGCCGGCTTGGTGTTTCTCGGCGGGATCACCATTTGGCCGAGGAGGGGAAAGCGCGAGTACGTCACTTTGTCCCACTGGGGATCATCGAGGGTCGTCGGCAATTGGGTCGAAAACTCCGCCAGGAGCAAAGTCGCCGGTTTGGACTTCGGCTCCATGGACAACGTTTCCACATAACGAGCCACATCCCATAGATCCTCCGGTTTCTCGACGGATTCGGCGAAGGCCGGCATGGGGGTGCCCTGAATGCCGGTATAGAGAGTGGTGAAGATGCTCTGGGCGGAGTGGCCCCGGCGGAAATTCCAAGGCTTGGAAAGATTCGCCGGGGAGATCCGCTCGCCCCAGTCATCCTTCAAATCTTTCGCCGAGGGGCCATCCGCGAGTCCCTCCCGGCCGTGGCACTTCCAGCACTCGATATCCTCGTAGAGCTGCTTGCCGCGGGTGAGGCTTTCGGGCGTCGAGGGTGTTTCGGCAACCACCGGAATCGCCTCGGGCTTGGAATCGGAGAAACGGGGCGAGAAGGCCTTGATGTAGGCGACCAGATCTTTCATCTGTTTCTCGGTGAGCGAGTCCCTCCAGCCGGGCATGGTGGTGCCGGCCAGACCTTTCGCGATGGCGAGAAAGAGATCTTCATCCGAAGGAACCATGCCTTCTTTGGTGTGCCTGATTTTGTACAGGCCGCGGGTGAAATCGCGCGCGACGGGGTAAATGAACTCTCGGGCGGGGCCGTGTCCGTCGCCATTCACGCCGTGGCATCCCGAGCACTTGCGATCGTACAGGATCTTGACCTCCGAATCGGCCGCCGAGGCGGGCGCAGCCGGCTCTGCCGGAGTCGGTTCGGCGTAAGCGCTCTTCATGCCGAAGGATTTGTACATGGCGTGACGTCGCGATCGCGCATCGCCGCCGGAAGCATGCTCGTGCTCTGCCGCCTCCCAAGTCCGCGGTTGGTATCCGGACGCATCGTAGATGAAGAGGATGGCTTTCCAAATCTCGTCCTCGGTGAGTGTGTCCTCCCATGCGGGCATGGCCGAGTTCCAGGGTTTGCCGCCGCTCGGGAGTCCGCGCCAACCCAGCGAAACGCGCCAGAAGACGAACGACTCCTGGAGCTGGGCGATCGTGCCGGCGTCGCGGAAGTTGGCCGGGATGGGGTTCAGCGCGCCCGCGAACGGTCCGTTTCCATCGAGATTGTCGCCGTGGCAGTAGAAGCAATTCTTGAAATAGATCTCCTGTCCTTCGGTGATGTGTTTGGGCAGGTTTTCCTTGTCCTCGCGCAGGGGATTGGCCAGGCCCTGGATATTGAACGGTCGGCCCTTGAAGGTGATTTCGAGCGGCGGCTCAGGATGAATGGTCCGCGATTCGGCGGGTGGGAGGTATTGGGGCGTGAGTTTCTGGAAGACGAAGGTGCCTGCGCCCAAGGGAAAGAGAATGAATAGCACAAGGCGGACCGCCTTGAGGGCGGCGGTCCGCCCGGACAGTGTGTCCAGGATCGGCGTGTAGAAGCGTTTGAACCGTTCCTCATCGGAGGACACGTAGAGCAGAAGGGCCGCGAAGAGGAGCGCGCGGTACATGTTCATCACGAAACCTGGAATCGGCGGCCGGACGAGACCGAGGGCGAAGAGAGCCAGCGCGTAGATCAGGGCGAATTGAAGGAGGGGAGATTTCAGAAGTTTCATCTGAGGGTCATCAGGAAGGCCACGATGTCATCGATCTCTGCCGGCGTGAGACGGGTTGCGAAATCGGGCGGCATGACGCTTGGAGGATATCCAACCGCGATCTCGGCGTTCGGTTCCAGGATCGATTTATGGATGAATTCCTCTCCCTTCGCCGAGATCTTGCTGAGATCCGGTCCGAGCACCGCGGCGGCATTTGGATTTCCGGGCACGATGTGGCAAGCGCCGCATGCGGCCTTGGTGAGGAATAGCTGCTTCCCGCGTTCTTCAGGAGTGAGGGGGGTGAGGTCGACCGGCTTTTCTTCCTTGGCCGCTGCGCGGAGAAGGGTCTTGAGGTGTTCCATGTCGCATCCCGGTTGGGCGCCGAGGCTCTCCATGTAGTTGACCACGGCCCACATCTCGAACTCATTGAGCATGGCCGGCGGCTTGTTCGCGGGCGGCATGATGGGGGGAAAACCTTCGACCACGAAGGCCTGGGGTTCGGCAAGGGACTGATACAGATATTCCGAGGCTGTCTTGCCCGGGATTCGCTTGGCCGCGCGCACCCCGATGCCCGAGTAGGCCGGACCGCGGCCGTCCGGTGGATCGATGGTGTGGCAGACCAGGCATTGTCCTTTTCCCGTAAGCGTTTTCTTCCCGGCCTCGATCACCTGGGCGCACGTCAGCGTATCGGGATTGAGCTTGATCTCCTCCGGTGGGAGGGATTCGCTCTGGGGGATTTTCGTGACGAACCAGGCATAGAAACCGGTCACGGCGACGACGAAAAGCAGGATGCGTCCGATCACCTTCATGCGGTCACCTCAGAGCGATACTTCGACCTTCTTGTTGATCTTGCTTCCGAGGAAGAAGACCAGGCCGATGAACAGGAAGAAAACGATGACGCACAAGGAGACCATGCCCCCTGAGAAACCGTGGGTGGGAAGATAGGCGCCGGCCGACGTATCCTTGAGCGATCCATACACATGCCAGAACTGGCGGATGCCGGAGCGGATGTAACCCATCAGGCCCATCAACCAGATGAAGGAGATGGTCAGGAACAGGAGAACGTACTGGGATCGCGCGGGCATCTGCCCCCAGCGGATCGGACCGATGATGCGGGCCCCACGATAAAGGAGGACGTCGATCAGCGTTCCGAAGATGAGGACGGCCGCGACGGCTTCCACTTGGTAGACCGAAAAACCGACTCGGACGATCGCCGGAACGAAATAGCCGTATACGCCGAGGAATATCACAATACCGGCCGCGCCGATGACCAGCAGGGCAAGCAGGGAGTTGCCCAAGGCCTTCCATCCGGCCATACATTCCTTGTTGGCGCGCCGGTAGAATAGGAAGCTCAGGTAGGTCGTGAGGATCATGAGGTTCACGGCGGTGTTCTTGGCCGACATGACTCCGAGGACGCCGAGCACCGGGTGGTGCGATCCGCCGAGCGCGCGGGCTTCCTCCAGGGAGGCAACCAACGAGTGCGGCGTGAGCCAAACGGCGTAGCAAAGCGTCAGGACGATCAGGAGTGGAGGGATGGCTCTTTTATATCGCCGGGCGCCTTCGATCTTGCCCATCGCCATCCAAAGGTAGTAATTCAGACCCATGAACAGGGCGCCGATGATCGTGGCCTGAACGATCCACAGCCACGAGAAGCTCCCGCCCATCATGGACACGCCCATCTGCTCCGAATACGCGTAGATTTCCCTCGCCAAGTAATAGCCCATGAAGGGCAGCGGGATGAGCGCCGAGATCATGATGAAGTTGCCGATGTAGCCCATCCAGTCGAAGTAGGCGCGATCCTCATCGGTCTTGGCCGAGAGGAATCGGAAGGCGGCGTAGGCGGAGGCGACGGCGCCCCCGAAGGCGACGTTGGCGACCATGCGATGGAGGTTGAGGGGCATCCAGGCGTACGTTTGGATCACCTTCGACATGCTCTCGCGCACGCCGGCATCGGACACGCCCTGCGGCGTCATCGTGTAGGCCACCCATGCGTTGGTCAGGAACACGATCGTCGTCCCCACGAGATTGAGGAGCACTCCGATCAGGATGTGCAAACCTTTCCTCTTGGCCATCTTGTCCCACGTCAGGAAGTAGACTTCGACAAGAATGACCTCCGCGAAGAGCAGGCCGATGTAGACAAACCACGTCGGCTCGAAAATGTTCTTCATATGAACGAAAAACTTCGGGTAGAAGATGGCGAAGGCGACAAGCATGCCGCCGCCGGTGAGAGAGGTGATCGCGCCGGCCAGGGCGAACAGTTTGGTGAAGTCCCATGCCAGGAGATCCATCTTGGCGTCCTTGGTCCGCCAGCCGATGACCTCCACGATGACGGCGAAGATCGGCACCCCAAGCATGAATGCGCCAAGCATGAGGTGAAGCTGCGCTACAACCCAGATGATGAGCCGCGAGCCGCCGCGGCCAAAGTCCCGGTAGTCCGCATGGGGGAGCGTTTCGTTGAGGACGTAGATGACAAGGTAGGAAACGACGAGGATGGCGAGAGTCTTGAAGACGCCCTTGAACACCCCCCCCCCGACACTGTGGTGGGCGTCAGAATTCATTCGACGGGCAACAAGTCCCTGTCCCGGCAAGCGCATCGCGCGTCACTCTATTCAAACGAGGCGGCAAGTCAAGCCATTTCGGAGCGACATTCCATGATCCACGTCAGTGGAAAAAGGTGAAGCACTAATCTAGAGTAGTCAGGTCACGATGAAGAGAAAGCAATTCCGGACGTTCCTGGGGCTCCAGAGAAATCGCTGGATCTATAGGCTGTTCTACCTTCGAGGGGTCCGAAATACTCCGTGGCACGATGAGGAACCGATGCCGACGCTCTTGAAATGGCATCGTGAACGGAAGCTGCCGCGTCGAGGGCGGGCATTGGACCTGGGATGCGGCGGAGGAACAAACACGCTCTGGCTTGCACGGCAGGGGTTCGACGCCACGGGAATCGACATGACTCCGCGAGCAATCGAGTACGCGCGGGACAAGGCGGAGAAAGCGAACGTGAAGGTCCGCTGGATCCTGGGGGATGTGTTGGCTTCGGAAGTGGGCGACGGCTTTGATGTGATCCTCGATCGCGGGTGTTACCATTCGCTGCCCGAGGAAGCGCGAGAAGTCTATGCCGAACGCATCCGCTCCTGGCTCCGTCCTCGCGGCGCCTACGTGCTTGGCTGCTTCGTGTGGAGCGGATTCGGCGAGTGGTCGAGACCGTGCCCCGCGCCTCGCGTGCCCGAGGGGGAGCCGGTCCGCCTGTTCGTCCCGCCATTCGTCCTTCGGGATCGGGAGGAGTTGAGGGACAGGGTGGGTGCCGTGAAGACTCGATTTGCGATCCATCTCTTCACTCGTTAGCATGCGCGAGTGAATCGGAACGATCTGGCGACGGAGATCGAGCGCGCGGCGTCGATTCTCCCCCGGCGTGGTTTCTTGAAGCTCGCGGGAGGGGCCGCGGTGGCCGGTCTTCTGCCGACGTCCTGCGCGGATCTCCCGAGGCATCTTCAGGTTCCGCCGAGCCGGCCACTCAAAGTGCTGAAGCTTTGGGAGTACGCTTTCATCACCGCGATGACCCGGCGAATGTTGGGACGGCGACCCGCCGAAATGATCGATGCCCGCGAAGTCGATCCGGCGGTGTACCTCGACGATATTCTTCCGCTCCTTGATCCCGGAATTTATGAGCCTCTTCGGTATGTGTTCGGTCTCGTGGAATATTTTCCTTGGCCCATTCTCCCCAAATGGGGCCGGTTCACCCGTTCCTCGGAAGAGGTGCAGGACCGCGTGCTCCTGGATATGCAGGATTCGAGATCTGAGGTTCTTCGGGCGGCGTTTACAGCCTTCAAACTTTTGTCCGGCCCGTCGTTCTACGCCCATCCTGCGGCGTGGAAGCTCATGGATTATCCCGGACCGCCGTGGCGGGCGCCCGAGCGTCACGCCGAATCGATGAGATATCCGGCCTCCTGGCCTGCGATTCATTGAACATGGATCGCTGCTGAATGATCCATTTCGTTCCGTGATTATCGAGGCCCGCGACCTCAAGGGTGACTTCGTCCAGTCGGCCGATGCCGTGGTCGTCGGAACCGGTGCCGGTGGCGCGCCTGCCGCGGCCGTTCTCGCCGAAGCGGGAATGAAGGTGGTGGTCCTCGAAAAGGGCGGCTACTACCTCTCGAACGAGTTCAACGGCGATCAAACCGACATGACGCGCCGCCTCTGGGTGAACGCCGGATTCAACTCGACGAAGCATGGTGTGGTTACGCTCCTCCAAGGGAGCTGCGTGGGGGGATCGACGCTCATCAACATGTGCCTCTCGTGGAAGACTCCCCCGGAAACCTTTGAGCGGTGGAAAGAAGAAACAGGTGTGGAAGGATGGACGCCTGAGACGCTGGCCCCGTATCTGGACGAGGTCTGGCGGGCGATCCACGCGGAAACGGCGACGCGCCCTTACATCAATCGAAACAATCGAGTGTTCGAAATGGGCGCTCAGTCACTCGGATGGGACGTGGTTCCGATGGCGCGCAACGTGAGCAACTGCCAGAATCTGGGCCTCTGCCTGTACGGCTGCCCGGTGAACGCGAAGCAGTCGACCCTCCTCACCTACATCCCCAAGGCGGACGCCGCGGGAGCGACGATCCTCGCGGGAGCGGACACCCAGCGGGTGCTCACCGAGAACGGGCAGGCGGCGGGAGTGGAAGGGATCCTCCGGGATCGCGATACGCGAAAGCCGATTGGAAGCTTCAAGGTGAAAGCGCCGATCGTCTGCCTCGCGGCCGGCGTGATCGAGACCCCCGGCATCCTTCTTCGGAGTCGGTTGGAAGGGCGTCATGACACCGCGGGGAAATTCCTCACCATGCACACGCACACGTTCTGCTACGGCATCATGGATGAGCCCGTGCATCTCTACTACGGCGCCCCGCAGACGATCGCCATCATGGAGTTTGCCGACGTGCTGGGGAGGCGAGGTCCGGGTTTCATCATCGAAGCCCTCGGAGTCCATACGGTGAATTTCGCGATGCTTGGTTATGGGATCGGGGAGATGCACGCCGAGCAGATGAAAAAACTGGACCATCTTGCGATGGCGGATGCGATCCTTCGGGATCGAACGCGCGGTTACGTGGAGCTGACGGATGCGGGCCTGTCCATGGCCGTTTACGAATACACGGCAGGAGACTTGGCCCTGATCCGGGAATCGGTAAAACGAACGGCGGAATGCCTGCTCGCCGCCGGCGCGCAGAACGTGGTGCTTCCAGGCTCACGTCTCGGTCCCATTTCGAGCCGGGACCTGCTCGATGAAGCGGCGGAAGCAGTCAGCCTCCATCCGGAGCACCAGGCCCTGGCCACGGCCCATTTGTTTTCGACGGCCAGAATGGCCGGCAGTCCCGAACTCGGCTACTGCAATTCGATGGGTGAGGCGTGGGCGACCAAGGGGCTCTACATTACGGATGCTTCCGCGCTCCCGGCCAACGTCGGCGTGAACCCGCAAGTCACCATCATGGCCGCCGCCCTGCGGATCGCTCAGGGGATCGTCGAACAGCGCAAACGGGGCTAGATCTCGGAGGGAGAAACCTTCCCGTAGCGGAACATTGCGTCGAAGTGCTTGAGCGCGGCCTGCTCGATGGCGCGGGGCGCGGAGCGGGCAGGGGGAGCCAGCCGATTCTCACAATACATTCGGGCGATGAGGGCCTTTCGTCCGGACCCCGCCTTCGAAATCTCCTCCGATGCCTCCTCCACGAGAAGCGCGCCTTGAACCAAATCACAGAACAGATCGGCCAGGTGCTTCGACATCGCGAGCGCCTCTTCTCCATCGGCGGACGCCATCCGAGTCAGGGCGTCCCGGGCGACACCCAATCCCGCCTCGATGGCTTTTCGGGGGCCTTGGAGCGACGAATGCTTGGCCTGCCCCGCGATGGAAGCGACCCGCTGAAGGAGCGGTTCGTGTGATTGATGCTTCGCCATGGCCCGGAGGGAATCCAGCACCATGATATTGTCGGCGCCTTCCCAGATCGTGTGGCATTGG
This sequence comes from Nitrospirota bacterium, assembly GCA_016180645.1. Lineage (NCBI taxonomy): Bacteria > Pseudomonadati > Nitrospirota > Nitrospirota bacterium. The sequence continues at coordinate 60,808 of JACPAV010000013.1, forward strand.
GCGTCCCGGAACTGCCGCGCCATCGGCCAATCCTCGATGTAACCATTGCCTCCGACGACCTCAAGGCTCTTCGAGGCGCACTCGATGCCCTGTCGCGTGGCGCGCATCTTGGTCAACGGCGCCAGGATCCGGAGATAACTCGCGGCGTTCTCGTCGCCCTTGTTCCGGGCCTGATCGGCCACGCGGGCGCATTCGAAGACCATCGCGGAGGCGGACTCCGATTCCATCTGAATTTTGAGGAGATCCTCGCGCATCAACGGCCAGTCGGTCAGCCTCCGCCCGAACGCATCGCGCCGCGAAGCGTAGATGGAGGCTTCGAAAAAACTTCTCCGGGCGATGCCGGCGCCCATGATCCCCACGCCCACGCGGGAAAGGTTCACCATCTCCATCATCCGGTTGATGCCGTGCTCCCAAGGGTCCTGGGCGTTGCCCTGAAGGATGTAGGCCTCGGCATCGACGAAATCGACTTCGGCCGTGGGAACCGCGCGCGTTCCGAGTTTGTCCTTGATTCGGCGGATGTGAATGCCGTTCCGCGTTCCGTCGCGCTTCGTCTTGGGAACGGCGAAGAGGCCGATCCCCTTGATGCCTTCGGGCGCGCCCACGGGCCGGGCCACGGTCATGATGACTTTGGCGTCGACGTTCGAGCAGAACCATTTCAAACCATTGAGGAGCCACGTATCGCCGCTCTTGCGGGCCGTGGTGGTGAGGACGCCGAGGTCGGAGCCGCCGGTGCGCTCGGTGAGAAACATCGCGCCGTCCCACGCTTCGTCATAGTTCATCGAGCGCATTCGGGGGAGGAATTCGGCCTTTACGCGATCGTCGCCATACCGTTCAATCAATTCCGCGGCGCCCGCCGTCATCCCGATCGAGCACAGCATGCCGGTCTCCGCCTCCGCCAGGAAATAGGAGAAGGCGGTCATCATCGAGGCGGGAACCGGCCGGCCCCGGCGCTTCGCCTCGTCGCTCCAAGGAAGACCGTTGAATCCGTTGTTCCACAAATCGCGTTTCGTCTCGATGGCCGTGGGGTGGTGGACGACTTCGTTGATCTCCATGCCGTTGCGGTCGTACTTGACCAGCTTCGGCGGGTTCTTGTCGGTGATTTCCGCCCGCTGGGCGATGGGTCCGCCGCACACGGCGCCCCATTTCTTGAGCCAGCCCTCCGACCACGCAAAGTCCTCGGGGGGGATGGACTGGCGCATCAGGAGCTGCAGATCGGGATCGATCTCGTACCAGTTGAGGCCGATGGCGGATTCGTACTTCGAATAATCAATCATGGGCCGACCTTATCGCGGTGAAATTGGCAAGTCAATAGTAGGAGAGAGTGACTATCCGTCAGTGCGGACCGGCTGCTTTCAGTGAACGTTGCCGCTCTCGTAGGGAAACTATGACGGTGGTCAGAAATACTGGGGGACGCGGAAAGACGGGTTGTATCGGCTCCTTTTTTCTTGAATTGGCCCCCAAAGCAAGCTACGTTACCCGCTGCAATCGGCTATGGCGAAGTATCTTTTTGCGCTTCTCGGCTCCCTCGCAACGCTTGGTGCGCTGGGGACCATCTTCCTCCCAAATCCGGTACACGCGGCGCTCGCCCTGATCGTGGCCCTCGTGGCCACGGCCGGTGTCTACGTCGTTCTCTCCGCCCCGTTCGTGGCGGTGCTCCAGGTGGCCGTGTACGCCGGCGCGATCATGGTGCTGTTCCTATTCGTGGTCATGTTGCTCAATGTTCAAGGCCGGGCCGGCAAACGCACCGTCTGGATGGGGCTGGGTGTTCTTGGGGGGGGGCTCATGATGGTCCAGATTCTCCACTTGGTGCGCATGCTGCGGATGCCGTCCGCGTCCGTGACTGTTCCAGGTTTCGGCTCGCCGCAGGCGGTGAGCGAATTCCTTTTTGCGAAGTACGCGATTCCGTTCGAGTTGATCTCGGTCCTGCTGCTCGTGGCCATCGTGGGCGCGGTGCTGCTCGGACGCAAGGAGGCACCCAGTGGGCGGTGAGGCCGGAGTGCCACTCTCTTATCCCCTGATCCTCTCCGGTGTTCTCTTTTCACTGGGAACGATCGGCTTCTTCATTCGCCGGAACGTGGTGACGATGCTGATGTGCGTTGAGCTGATGCTCAATGCCGCGAACATTGCTTTCGTGGCCTTCGCCCGGCATCACGCGGAGATGGCCGGACAGATCTGGGTCTTCATCGTGATCACTCTTGCGGCGGGTGAGGCCGCGATTGGACTGGCGCTGGTGGTGACGCTGGCGCGCCATCATGGAACGATGGAAGTGGACGACCTCCGTTCGCTCCGAGGATAGGCGTGCCGCGCATCTGGCTGATTCCGCTCGTCCCGCTCGCGGGGTTCGTCGTCCTGGGTCTGTTCCATCGGTGGATTCCCAAGAAGGCCATCTCGTGGATCGCTTGCGGCACGGTGGCGGTCTCGTTCGTCCTTTCGTTCAAGTCCTTCCTCCCTCTCATGCGCGGCGGCGATCCGATCCACTCGGTGTTCTTCACATGGCTCACGATTGGGGACTTCAGCGTCGTCTTCGATTATCTCTTTGATCCGCTCTCCTCCGTCATGGCCCTCGTGATTTCCGGAGTCGGCTTCCTCATCCATGTGTTTTCGGTGGGCTACATGGGTCACGACAAAGGCTTCGGGCGGTATTTCGCCTACCTCAATCTTTTCATCTTCTTCATGCTCACGCTCGTCCTGTCGAACTCGCTCCTGCTGACGTTCGTCGGCTGGGAAGGCGTAGGGTTGTGTTCCTATCTCTTGATAGGTTTCTGGTACGACAAGCCTGATCCGCCCCCGGCCGCCGTGAAGGCGTTTGTGGTCAACCGGATCGGCGATTTCGGGTTCATCACGGCGATGGTGCTTCTGCTGGCGCACCTCCACACCCTTTCGATCTCGGAAATTCTGAACATGGCTCCGGAGTACTACGCCGGCCTGCCGGCGGTGGCGGGGCTCATCGGCCTGCTTCTGTTCCTTGCAGCCACGGGCAAGTCGGCCCAAGTGCCCCTCTACGTGTGGCTTCCCGATGCCATGGCGGGTCCCACTCCCGTGAGCGCCCTCATCCATGCGGCCACCATGGTGACGGCGGGCGTCTATCTCATGGCGCGATTCCGGCCGGTCCTCGACATTGTGCCGGACGTGACCGCGCTGATTTGCACCATCGGCGCTGTCACGGCGCTCCTCGCGGCCCTGATCGCGCTTGCGCAGCGAGACATTAAGAAGGTTCTTGCCTATTCCACCGTCAGCCAGCTCGGATATATGTTCATGGGCGTGTCCGCCGGCTCGGGCGTGGCCGGAATGTTCCACCTGACCACGCATGCCTTTTTCAAGGCGCTTCTCTTCCTCGGTGCGGGATCGGTGATTCATGCGATGGAGGGTGAGCAGGACATCACGAAAATGGGCGGCCTGCGACACCATGCGCCGAAAACGTTCTGGACGGTGCTGATCGGCGCGCTTGCGCTGGCCGGTTTCCCGCCCCTCGCCGGGTTCTTCAGCAAGGACCTCGTGCTGGCCGACGTGCTCCACACCGAACCGCGGGGAACGATTCTCTTTTGGATGGGGATCGTAACGGCGGGACTCACGGCGTTCTACACGGCTCGGTGGCTGATGCTGATCTTTTTCGGAAAGCCGCGTTTCACGCATCATGCCCACGAGAGTCCCGCGGTGATGACGGTTCCCCTGATGGTGTTGGCCGGCCTAAGCGTGATCGCCGGATTCGGCGAGCACGGATTTGCATCGTACCTCGCACGGTCGCTCGGCGAGCACGAGCCGGAGGTGGGAAGTGGAGTGATGATGCTGGCTTCGGGAATCGGCGTGGCCGGACTGGTGGCTGGGATCCTCACGTATCGGGAGCGGGTGCCGGGACCGGGGCCTGCCACCGGCCTGGCCCGCATCTCGGAACGCAAGTTCTGGGTGGATGAAATCTACGATCTTATTATCGTCAGAACGTATCGTTGGGCTTCGGGCGTGGTCGATCGGTGGATCGACGGCGGGCTGATCGACAAACTCGCCGTCGAGGGTTCCGCCGTCGTGACGCAAGCGGCCGGCAAGGTATTGCGGCCCGTCCACAGCGGCCAGCTCCACACGTACGCGTTCGGAATCATGCTGGGGCTCGTCGTGGCGCTCGGCTACTTTATCTGGAGATAAGGTGGAATTCCGTTTTCTTTCTCTGCTGATCTTCGCGCCCCTTGCGGCAGCGCTACTTTGCGTGGCAACGAAACGCAGGCCGGTTCAAACGTTCTTCGGTCTCGTCGGATCGGGAATTCCGCTGATCCTCTCGATCGTCATGGTATACAAGTTTCAATCCGGATCGGCGGACTTCCAGTGGGTCGAAAGGATTTCATGGATCCCGCAACTGGGGATCTCGTACCACGTGGGGGTGGACGGCTTGAGTTTCCCGCTTGTCGCCCTGACGGCCCTTCTTACGTTCCTCGCGCTGATCTATTCGGCCGGTCACATCGCCGCGGCGCCGGGCTGGTTCAATGCGTCGTTCCTCATGCTGGAAAGCGCCATGATCGGCGTCTTCTGCTCCCTCGATATGGTCCTGTTCTTCCTCTTCTGGGAAATGATGCTGATCCCGATGTACTTCATCATCGGGTATTGGGGCGGGGCGCGGAAGATCTATGCCGCGGTGAAGTTCTTCCTCTACACGATGGTCGGCGGCGCGTTCATGCTGGTGGGCCTTCTCACGGTGTACGTCCTCCACCACAAGGCGACGGGAGCCTGGAGCTTCGGGTGGGCGGACTGGGTGTCCATTCGCGATTTCATCGCGCCGAACATGCAGATTTGGCTGTTCGCATCGCTGGCGATCGGGTTCGCGATCAAGGTGCCGATGTATCCCCTGCATACGTGGCTCCCGGATGCCCACACCGAGGCGCCGACGGCGGGGAGCGTGCTTCTGGCTGGGGTCCTCCTGAAAATGGGCGCCTACGGCTTCATGCGGTTCGCCTTACCGCTCTTTCCGGAAGGGGCGGCGGCGGCGGCGCCGGTGATGATGTGGGCGGCGATCCTGGGGATCATCCTGGGCGCGGCGGCATCGTACGTGCAGAAGGACATGAAGAAACTGGTCGCCTACTCCAGCGTGAGCCACATGGGATTCGTCATGTTGGGAATCTTCTCGTTCACCCCGGAAGGGATCTCGGGAGCATCGATCCAGATGATCAACCACGGACTCTCCACCGGCGCGCTCTTCCTTGTGGTGGGCGTGATTTACGAGCGGACGCACAAGAGGGGCGTGAACGATTTCGGCGGGCTGGCGAAGGTGATGCCGTTGTATACGACGGTGAGCGTATTGGTGGTGCTCTCGTCGGTGGGGCTACCCGGCCTGAACGGATTCGTCGGCGAATTTCTGGTGATCGCGGGAGCGATGAAGGCTCGGCCCGCGTACGGATTTGCATCGGCCCTTGGGGTCATCCTCGCGGCGGTTTACCTCCTCGCCATGGTGCGGAGGGTTTACTGGGGTGAGACGAAGGAGTCGCTCCACGGCTTGAAGGACCTCACGCTGCGCGAAGTCATGGTCTTCGCGCCCCTCCTGGCCCTCATTTTCGCCATCGGGATCTATCCGCGGCCTTTCTTCACGGCAACCGGCGCCTCCTTGATGAGAATCCTGGAAGGGGTGTCCAGATGAGCCTTGGAGCAGCATTCGGTCCCGCCTGGGCGCTCCTGGCGGCGGGAATATTGGTGCTTCTCGTCGACCTCTGGTCGAAGAATCGATCGCTCCAGGTTTTCCTGGCCGTTGCGGGCGTGATCGCAGGAATCGCCTGGGGCATTTCCGCATCTCATGCGGGCGCCTTCGATTGGCAGAACATGCTCGCCTCCGACCCGCTCTCCAGGGGAGCGGCGGTGGGCTTTGCCGTCTTGACGGGTCTCCTCCTGCTCGGCTCCCACGATTTCTTCAAAGCCAAGCGCGCATATGAGGGCGAGGTGATCTACCTTCTCCTGTTCGGCGGATTCGCGATGGCTCTTGTGCCCTTGGCGCGGGATCTCGTAGTGCTATTCATTGCGTTGGAGACGGTTTCGCTCGTGAGCTACACGCTGATCGCCCACCTTCGGGCGGAAAGCGGCCGGGTGGAGGCGGGAATCAAGTACATGCTGCTCGGCGCGTTTGGGAGTGCCGTTCTCCTCATGGGGATCGCGTTTTATTTTGGAGTCACGGGAACAACCTCGCTCGATCCGGCGCGGTGGAAGTTGGGCGTCGATCCCACAGGAATCGGATGGATCCTCAGCACCGTGTTCATCCTGAGCGGATTGGGCTTCAAAATCGCCTGTGCGCCATTTCACGTTTACGCTCCGGATGTCTACCAGGGGGCGCCGGGGCCGATCTCGGGGTTCCTGGCCGGTGCGTCAAAAGCTGCATCTTTCCTGGCTCTCTACTCCGTCGGATCGATTTGGTTCACTCCCGGCGCCGATGCGCTCCAAGGGTCGCTGGGGGACCGCGAAATCCTTCGGAATGTCATCCGGCTTCTGGCCGTGCTGACGATGGCGTGGGGAACCGTCCTAGGAGTGATTCAGACGGAAGTGAAACGCATTCTCGCGTATTCAAGTATCGCGCACACGGGCTACATTCTTTTGTTCCTCCTTGTGCCGGCGCAGGCGGGGGAGGGGGTCCTGATCTTCTATGTGGGCGTCTACGCGCTCATGAAAATCGGCGCGTTTCTGTGCGTATCGGTCCATGAGGCTCGGACGGGTGAGAAGCTGGAGCTGAAGGATCTCTCACGGCTCCGCGCGGAATCGCCGTGGCTTGCCCTGGCGTTTGGAGTGTTCCTGTTTTCTCTCGCGGGAGTCCCGCCGACCGGTGGGTTCATGGCGAAGCTTTTGTTGTTCCGCGAGGCGGTGGCGGCCGGCGAAACTCCTCTCGTGATCGTGGGCGTCCTGACGAGCGTCATCGCCGCCGGATTCTATTTGAAGATTACAATCCCTGTCTTCCTGACCGGCGAGGATCGCGCGACTGAAAGGCCGCACGGCTTCTCCTGGCTCAGACTCGTTGCCGTCGTCACCTCCGCCGCCGTCCTCTACCTCGGCCTCTTCCCCCCCGTCTCCTGGTTCCGGCTCTCGTAGATTGTCTACCGGGGGGTCGAAGCGGAATTCGGGCTGATCGCAGGCTACTGGGTGAGGACGACTTCAATGGTTACGGCGTCGGCTCGGCCATGGTCGTCGATGACCCGCAAGACGGACTTTCCCTGCCTTGGGACCCAGTAGAGGGTTTCACCGTTGTTCGCCTTGTCGACGTATCGGTCACCGTCAAACCAGTAGAGGCGGCGCACATCGGCGTCAGCGACCGCGGCAAGGGGGATCGACGGCTTCTCGATTGCGGTCATGCGCATGGTGTACGCCACTCCGGTCTCCGGTGAACTGATGACCGGAGGGACTCCCCTGTTGTCATTGATATCTATGGGACAACGTGGATTGTCGGGGGGGGGGGTCCGACGTGGTATACCGGCGCGACGAAACAGATCGAGCAGGTCGGACGGCCAAAATTCAAAGATCGAGGGTTTCACGCGGCTTGCCCGATCCAAACACGCGCGGCGGCCGGTGGTGGAATCGATGGGGACCAAGCGGTGAATGTCGCACCGCTCGATGGGCGATCTCCCGGGAATAAACCAAGTGTCAACGGTGTGCGGGCAGTGTGGATTGGGAATTCGACCGGAGACCGCGCACACGCGCACCTTTGACAATCTTCCCAGCCGCGCAGGCCCCGTGAGGTAGAGGTTCTCGGCATGAGGCTGAAGGGCGTCAATGATACCGAAAAACAGCGGGGCAGCGGTCTGAATCCCGATGAAGGATGGATTGCCTTCTCCATTGAAGTTGCCCAACCAGACCGCGAGAACGTATTGTCCGAAGATGCCGACCGACCATGCGTCGCGGAAGGCGGAAGATGTTCCGGTCTTCCAGTACACCGGAGCGATGTTGCCGGTCCATTCCGGCCGGTAGCCCTGATTCGGACGAACCACGTCCTTGAGAACCTCCAGCACCATGAACGACGATTCAGGTGTGAAGAGAGGATCGCCACCGGGCGCGTCGCGATCCATCCGGGTGCGCACCCCCCTTATCTCTCCACGGTTGGCCAGGGAGGCGTAGAGTTGCACGAGGTTCTCCATCGTGACTTCCGCACCGCCCAAGACGGGCGCGAGACCGTAGTAATCAGGGCCCCTTGGGAGATCGATGTTGACATGACGAAGGAATCCGTAGAAATTCGGCTCACGGAGCCGGGACGCAATTTCGACGGCCGGGACGTTCCGGCTCCTGATCAGAGCGTCACGTGCTGCGACAGGACCCGAAAAGTCACGATCAAAATTCTCCGGACTGAAACCGCTGAACCGGGAGGGGGTGTCCTTTAGCATGGTCATGGGGTGCACAACACCCTGATCAAATCCCAGCGCATAAGCGAACGGCTTGAGCAGAGATCCGGGCGATCGTTTGGCCCTGAATCCATTGACCTGGCCTTGGATGGACTCGTCGAAGTAATCAGCCGATCCGACCGCCGCAAGTACGTCCATCGTTCGATGGTCGGCGAGCAGGACCGCCGCGTTGTGGACCCCCTGCATTCGCCGACTTTCGACGTAGGTCGCCACGAGGCGCTCGACCGTTTTCTGGAGGTCCAGGTCCAGGGTGGATGGGATGGACCCCGTCAGGTCTCGATCTTCCTGGAGCAAATCATCCGTGAAGTGGGGCGCGAGAAAGGGGAGGGCGCTCCTGGACCCAACCTTGATCGGCAGGGCCATCATCTGCCGTTGCTCCAAATCCCCCGGATGGTCGGCGATCCACCGCTCGAACAGGGCATTCCGCGCGGCGGACAGATCCACGTTGATGGGGGCGGCTCCCCGGCTTGTTCCCAATGCTCTTCGGGTGGGGCTTTGAGGGATGACGGCAAGTGTGAGAATCTCCTGCAGTGTCAAACGATTTGCGGCCTTGCCAAAATAGATCAGGCTTGCCGCCGCGGCGCCTTCAACGTTCTCCCCATACGGGGCCAGATTCAGGTACGCCTCCAGGATCTCCTTTTTTGAATAGTGTCTTTCCAGTTGGACGGCGCGCGCAAGTTGAACGAGTTTGCCTCGCAGGGTTCTGGATTTCATCCGATAGCGGATTCGGGCGAGCTGCATGGTGAGGGTTGATCCACCGATGCGTCGTCCGCCCCCGACGTACGTGTGCCACGCGGCCCGGACGAGCGAGACCGGATTGAATCCAGGGTGATACTTGAAGTGTCGATCCTCGTGAAGCAGGGTGGCCTCGATCAGCTCCGGAGAGAAGCTTGAAAGAGGCTGCCACATCCGGAATCGCTCATCCGCCGCCGTGGTCAGCCTCAGGAGGCGTCCTCCCCGGTCGAATACGGCTTGGGAAAAACTCAGCCCTTCGCGGAGTGGAGGTTTCGGTATCGCCGCGAGGCAGGCGATCAGGACGACCGATGCCTTGCCGATTCGGCTAATGAGCCGACTCGACCGGCCCCGCGACTTCAATCGTTCCACCCAGCCCTCTGGCTTGCACCGACCGGTCATACATGGCCTCCGCGAACGGGGGAGGCACGGCATATTTACCCTTGTTCACGGGCCGTATCTGGTAGACGAACTCCCGGGTCTTTTCGCCGATGGCGCCGAACAAGATGACTCGATCCTCGCGAACGTCCGCGTGGTCGGGTCGCCATGAACTCCCGGAGGCCGCGATGCGAACGTTACCCTTCTCGCCCTCCTCGGGATCCATCACCACTTCGAAGCCGCCCGGCAGGAGGTCCACAACGGCCACGTCCGAATGGTTCATGCCGTCAAGCGCCCTCATCCTGAGATGAACGGAGACGTGTGACCCGACAACGGGAATGGAGCCTTTCGCGATTTCAAACTCCCGGAACACCTCCATCTTTTGCTTCAGTTCCTGTGCGGGAGCGGCGAGATCGAACCCGCTCTGCGATACTTGGTAGAAAAGGATCCAGTCGCCTGAATTCTTGATCCTGACCTTCACGGCCTTTTCGGAATAGGCGCTCCGGGGGAAGGATCCTCCCGAGAGCACCAAGGGTTGAGACGCTCCCGTGGTAAGGATTTCCGACACCGTGACGTCGTTTCCCTTCGGCCGGCCGGTGACACCGGCGTAGCCGTGGAGTGCAAGGATGGAGTAGGCCGAGGAGGTGGTGTTGAAGCGGCCTCCGACGATGGGGTCGATGATGTGGAGGAGTTCGTCACCGCCTATGGCGTGCAATTGCTCGGGGAAGTGTTTGGATACGATGTAGAGATAGACGGCGTCTCGGGTCAGAGTGTCATAATACTCATCGTAGTCCTCCTCCTGTGGATCACCCAGGCGTGATGGCGAAATCAAGGCGTTCGCTTGACGATCCAACCGGAGCAGCTTGTACACCGCCGCCAGGTAGACTCCCGTGAGGTCTTTCTCCCACTTCCCGGGAAGATTCTTGTCGAGCCAAGTTCTCAGCGCGTCCAGGGTGCCGGTGGTGATCTCGCTATTCCGGGTCAGAACATACAGTGAGTATGCACGAACTCTGGCTTCCGAAAGAGCGTCAACGTCTTTTCCGGAAAGATAACGCAGGTAGTTCAAGCCTCGCTTGAGGAGATCCTCGGGGACGGACAGACCTCCTTCTCGGGCCTCGGAAAGGAAGTGCATTGCGTAGACGGACTGGAATGGGGAGACGTGGGAGTTGGCCGCCCAGAAGCCGAATGCTCCTTCGGCGTTCTGACGGGCCCGCAGGATTCTGAGCGTGTCGGCCATGCGGGTTTCGATTTCCCCGGGTTTGTAACCGAATTCGGGATACTGGCGGAGGACAATTGATGGGAAAGCTTGGCTGACCAGTTGTTCCGTGCACCCATAGGGGAATTTCTGAAGGTAGCCCAGCAACCCATTGGCCAGACCCAAGGGCAACGTGGAGGCGCTGACCTCCAGGACTCGAAAATCGGGGTACAAGCGACGGCTCACAGTCACTTCGGCTTGCCCTCCACGGATGTGACCTCCGGCAACGGTGGTCACAAGCGGAGCGGGCGGTCGGATACTGAGGTCAACCGTGGCCGTGGACCGTTGCTCCTTCCAAGAGCTGATGAAACTCAGGTTCCCCGATCCCAGAACGTCCTTGGCCCGGACCCTGAATGCGGCCACCCCTTCCCGGCCCTCGGCAATCTTCAGCGTCTGGCGGGTGGGTCCCAAGAGCTCGAGGTGGTGGGAAGCCTTTGCCTCAACTTCGATCCCCGCATCCGGCCCCGATCCTTCCGCGTTGTTATGGACCACCACACTTGCCTCGAATTCATCACCTGGTGAGGCGAAGGTGGGGATGTTGGGATCGACGACGAAGGGTCCCCTCACAAGGCCCTTCCTCTCCGCCACGCCGATCGCGTCCGCAAACACCGCAACGGCCATGACCCGCACCGTGCCGTTGAAGTAGTCGGGCATGGGATAGACGAGCTCACGCCACTGGGAATCGGTATCCACCATTCCAGACCAGTACGCCACGGGTTTCTGGCGTTTGCGCTTGAATGGATTCAGGTTGCTTCCGAGAGCGTACTCATCACCCCCCGGAGAGAACAGCGATTTCAGGTGTCTGAATTCCGGCAGGATCAGATCCACGGTCTGCGCGGTCCGGACCTCCAGCGCCCGCCTTTCGAAGAACTTCGCCAGCGGGTTGGGCGTTTTGTAGGCGGCCACCTGGAGGATTCCCTCGTCAATGGCGTACACGACGATCTTTCCCGGCCGGTCGCTTCGATAACGGATGGAATAGGGATCTCCCGGTAGAGCGAGGGCGGGGATGTCCAGGTCCACCTTGGCGGTTCTTCTTTCGAGGCTGACGCTGAAAGGGATGACGCCGTAACTCAGTGGGCTCATGAAGATTTCCGGTGATGCGGTATCTCGGACAAATTCCACGTTCACAAATCCGTTGCCCTCCAGGTCGGCCGGCACTCGAATCCTTTGCACGGTATTGGTGGAGCGCGACTGGAACCACTTGGATGCGTATACGCGCTCGCGCTCCACGGTAATCAGCCCGGCTCCGTTGTACGGCGCCGTGATTTGCATTTCGATCTCGTCTCCCGGCGCGTAGTCGGTTTTGCTGAGCTTGATTTGAAGTTCTGCGTTCCGCTCGAGAGATCGACTCAGGTTTGCTTCCCCGATAACGCTGAATCCGGCCCGCAGGAGTTCGGCTCCCTTTTCGTCCTGAACGAGCAATACAAAGTCGCCCGGTTTTTCGGTGGGCAGGGCGTATTCGAGACCCTCGGCAGCGAGGGCAAGAGTCTCGACCTTTACGGGATTCTCCTTCTGGACGGATTCATATTTGTAAGTTCCATCTCTTTGACGGAGGAGAACGGAAACGTATTGTTGTTCAATCACGCTGCACCGGAGTCCGCGCACGGGGGCCATGGCCAGCTTGGGGTCCACGGCGATGATTCTGAGAGTGCGCTTCGCGTCCCGCTTCACATATTTCAAGTCGCCGTCCGGCTTGTACCCGAGAAGGAAGGGGAGGTCCGAAACGAGGGCGACGTTTTCGGAGGTTACGGCTCGGCCCGCACCGGATTCGTAAGCTTCGGCCACAAAGATCATCCGATAAACGGCCCGGTCGAAACGTTCGAGGTGCAGGTCGAACTCCGTCCGGCCTTCCTCGTCGGTGTGCCACTCTTCCAGCCTCTCCGTAAAGGCCTTCTTCTCGCGGTTCGGATCGTAGAACGTGAAGTCGGCATAGGGGCGGAATGAAGGGTAGCTTGGCGTAAGAGTGATGCTGGCCGCCACGCGCCGGTTGGTGGCCGGCGTCCCGATTAGATTTCGGAGTGAAACGGATACCTTCAGGCCATCGGGTGACACCCATCCTTCTCGTCTCTCGTCCGAGAATCTGGAAACAATCGTCATGCGATCCGGCAGGAACTCCTCGACGCGGACGGGCACCGATGCCAAGAGGCTGGCCGCCCGGTCATCCTTCACGACGTAGGCCCCGATCTGGTATCCGCCCGTCGGGCCGTTTTCCTCCGTTCTGTAGAGGATTTCTTCGAACCCGCTTGGAGACAGTCGGATCCTTTTTCGCTGGACAACAAGTCCACGCGGGTCCGTGATGACGGTTTCAAGGGGAACGCCGCCCAAATCCTGCTTCCAGTCCGGCGGCTTCACAATCAGTCCCACCCGGATCTCATCTCCCGGCCGGTAGATTCCACGGTCCGAGAAGAGGTACGCGAGGAGTCGTCCGGGTTCCGTGGTCTCAAGCCCGCCGACGTCGAAGCGGGAGAAGTTGAGTCGGCGGTCGGCCCAGTCATAGGGCATGAAGGAGAGGTCCGCCGCGTGCGTCGCAACATAGGCCGTGGGAGTCTTCTCCCGGTCAAAATCTTTCAACGACGGAAAGATCGTAGTCCCGTCGGACCCGGTTGTTCCCGAGACCACCGGCAGGCCGTTCTTGCCGATGACTTCCACCTTCGCTCCGGCCACCGGCCCGCCGTCCGCAAAAGACATCAGGAACACCTGACGCGCTCCATCCCTGGCTTCCTTCACCAGCAGCCCCAAGTCCGTGACGAGGACAAGCCGATTGTCCTTGATGCCCGTGGTCTCTTTCTTCTCCTGATCCCAACTTTCAGCTTTCAAAAGGAACAAGCCGCGTCTTGTCTCGGCCTCGCCTGCGAGATACACGGACAAGTCGAGAGCGGTGTACTGTGCCTTTCTCAAATCATTCCTGGCAAACTCGCGAATCTCCACGAAACGCTCCGTGATGTTCTCGGGTCCGAAATTCCAACTGAATCCGGGGTTGTGGAACTCTTTCTGGTAACCGGTGGTCTGGCTCACCAGATGGTTGATCTGGTGCGGTAGGACACGAGCAATCTCGAACCGAATGGCCTCGATGCCGTTGGAGACGATGGAGATCTTTTTCTCACCGCTCATGCTCAAGATGGCCCCGTCATGCATGATCTCCAGAGATTTGGGGAACTCGGGGACCCCGGCCACTTTGTCGAAGGTGTCCGCGAGCACATACCCGCCGTGAGAGCGAAGTCCCTTGTTGATCTTGACATAGAGGTGTCTCCCCGGTTCGGCCTTGAACTTGAAGCTGTGGAGAGTGGCGTGCTCGCGCTCCGTGGGAAGCGCGTCGAGGCCGAGAGGTTCACAGAGATCGAGGACTTCCGGACCGATCATTCCCGCGTCGTACCAATCGTAGTTCTTGACGGCGGATCGTCCTTGAATCGATGGTAGATCGCGCGGGAGGAGGCAGACGTGCAACGTTGTGCGGAGATCTTGGTCCGATACTCCATCGGTCGTCGCAAGAACGAGGATTTGTTCAGGCTCATATTTTTCGTTTCGAACAATGGTCAGCTCGGCGGATTCCACTTTGAAGAAGTCATACATCCCCGGAATTCTTACCTTCGACTCAAGTTCTTTTTGGAATCGAGGCCCCCCTCGCAAGGAACGCACTCCTGCTGCCAAGTGAATCGTCATGTGGGTATCCTTCAGCGCGATACGGACGGGATCGGAGTGGATGTAAGCCTCGCCCTTGAAATCGTCGTAGGTGACTTTGAAGGGGAAGGATTCGCCGCCGATGCCGAGCACGCCTTGGCGTTGGCCTTCCATCCGAAGAACCAAGCGCGGCTCGAACTCCGAAGGATCCACCGGATGGGTAAAGGAAACAGTGGCCACTACCTTCTTGAGGTCCGCATGCTCCGGGTCTTGGTAAAATTCGGCGCGTTCCAGGGCGACCTCAAAAGGCGCCGACTGAAACTTGATTTCGTAGGACTCCGGATGAACATGAGTCGGAAATAAATTCCGGTCGAATCGGACGGAGTACTCTTGACCGACGCCCCACTCCTGTTCCGGATTGAACTTCAGTTCTCGATCGGTTTCCCATACCCACTTTCCCTTGAGGGGCGGCGAAACGAGAAGACCGGCTTTGATTTCCTTGCCCACCTGCTCCAATCGGGCTGCGGAGTCGCTGAACTCGATGGACAGCGGGTCCGGTACGGCCCCTTTCTCCAATCGGGTCGGTCCGGGTGGGGCCGGCGTGGCGACAAGCTTCACCGGTCGAGGCCGGATCCTGAACCAAGCGTAAAGCCCGCCCGCCGATCCTACCGCTAGGGCCAGCACGCCTAGATAAAGCGCCGCTTTACGCTTGTGGGTTCGGACCCAAGTGGGCACATCCCAACGCAACGTTGCGAGAGCCGGAGAAATATGTTCTCGGAATGTCGGCCACCAGGGAGGCGGAGTCCACGAAAGTGTTCCGAGCATTCGCGGCGACCACTTGGAAATGAACTGCCTGATGGAGCGAATAGTGGACCGGACCCTATTCAATCTTGAATTCCAATTTCTTCAACAGTTTCCCGTCGCTTGAGAGGACCTCCACCCTCCAACCACCGGTCCATTCCGGGAGGATTCTCTTCTCGCTCCATGTGCGCCAGGACTTGGCCCCCACAGGTAAGTTCAGTTCAAACCGTTTCTGATCACCGTGGTACCAAACGTGGGTGACTTGAGTTGGGACCTCGGCCCCTTCAATCCGAGTGAAGGCGATAAGCCGGTCAACAGTCGAAGGGAAAGTGCCGGCATCCCCCTTGGGCTCCTTGTTCTCGATGGATGTTGCAATGGCGGCCCTCGTAACGTTCAGCACTTCCGATTGGGCCAGGTTCACACCGAACCAAAAGAGTGAGACCGCCATCCATCCGGTTCTAATTGCGCATCTGTTCATCCCCGCACCTCCTTCGTCGGTAGAATGCAGCCATGCTACCTCCCTCCAAGTCGTGATTCAACCCTTTGTTGCCGATCCCGATTGGGGTGATGGGGCCACCGGGGATCTGTCAAAGACTGAGAGGAGCGACGGGAGACGCTCTACGCGCCTACGGCAGTAAGCGAAATATCCTTGACCCGATCGGGGGGAAGGTCGAGGGCATGTCGGGAGGTGGGGGTGTGAAACGCGGCCGGTTGATAGTTTACGCCTTGGAATCTCAACTAGAATGGAGCAAATCATCTCGTCCAAAAGGCAAAACAGAGGAGTCTACTTGAGCAGAGTCGGGAGAGTCCGGACGAAATCGTCGGCTGAATAGGCCTTCACGCCGGGAGCGAGGACGCGATTGCCGGGAGTTCCCCGGTGAACTAGGATTGGGGCGGTTTCGTAGCGTTTGATACTCCGCGACAGGCGTTGAAGAGGCCCCGCCATTTCCGGCCGCGGAGTGCGCGAAGCTTTTACCTCCAGCAGCGTCAGTTTCCGACCCTCGGAGGGTACTAGAAAATCCACCTCCAGCCCCTGCTGGTCGCGGAAGTAGTACAGCCGGCGATTTCGCCCGGAGTTGAGTTCGTACTTGATGATCTCAGAGGCGATCCATCCCTCGAACAGCGGCCCGAGGAACGGGGATCGCTCCAGCATTTGGGGCGATTCAATCCCCAAGAGGTGACAGGCCAGGCCGGAGTCCGTGAAGTAGATCTTGGGAGACTTGATCAATCGCTTCCCCAGATTTTCATAGTAGGGTGGTACGATGAGGATCTGCATCGTGATTTCGAGGAGGTCCAACCAGTTGGATACCCCAGGCACCGATAGGCCGAGGGGCGCAGCGAGATCGGTTTTGTTCAGGACCTGTCCCGATCGGGTGGCCAGGAGGGAAAGAAATCTGCGGAACGTCGCCAGATCGCGGATGGCGCTGATCGACCGAATATCTCTCTCCAAGTACGTCTGGAGATAAGAGCGGTACCAGATGCCGGGTCGCGACGGGTGTAGGATGACTTCCGGAAATCCGCCTCGGAACAGCGTCGCCTTCGGCGTCTCGCGGGCAGAAAGCGGCAGCAGGTTGAACACGGCCGCTCGGCCGGCGAGCGACTCTGTAACTCCCCGCATCAGAGGAGCCTCCTGCGAGCCGGTGAGCAGCCATGGACCCCGCCGACCCTTTGCAAGATCGATTCGAGTGCGGACGTAGTTCAGCAGCTCAGGTGCATTCTGCACCTCGTCAAGGATAACCGGCGGTTTCAGTTCGTCCACGAATCCCCGCGGGTCGGATCGTACCCGCGCGATGAGATCCGGATCTTCGAGGAGGTGGTAGTCGGCTTTGGGGAAGACCCGGCGAAGCAGAGTGGTCTTGCCGGATCGCCTGGGGCCGGTGACGATGGCGGCGGGGAATCGTCGCGCAGCCGCGACGAGCAGAGGGGTCAGGTCCCGGGTAAAATAGGTCATGTGAGGATTATGAACTGATAGTTTAGAATACTCAAGACACACTAATGGTCCACCGAGGCACGCTCCTCTCTATCCGTTGCGAAGAGGGAGGACAAAAGGGCAGGGCGTCCATCGATTCCCCACGCTGTGTTGATTTCTGACGGGGAGCCTATGCGCGAACGCGGCGGGCGGAGACGGGGATGGCGGTCATGATGTGCTGGCCGCTGGAAGGTTCGATCGCGGCGGAGCCGGAAGGAATCAGCCGGTTCATGTTGGCCTCCGCCAGGCCATGGGGGACTGAAACAACGCCGCTGAGAACGTCCTCGGACGACTCCCAGCGGAGACTCACGGCGCCCGATCCATCCCGCCTCAATTCGATGGGCCGGCCGACCATGAGGCCCAAGGCGGAAACCGTCGAGGGATGAAGCAGGGCCGAGCCGTCTCCGCCACCGGGACCTTCGGATCCGCACCCTCCGCGGCCATCCATGGCGCTCCGGGCACGGCCGGCCGTCCTGGCGCCGTGCCAACTGTTGTACATGAGGGGCCGTCTACGCCCGATCATGCTGAGGGGAATCCACTCGTTTTTCGGCTCGCTCTTGGATTCCTCCACCCGCGGCCGATCCAGCCATTTTCGCAATCGTTCCACTTCAGCCTGAAGGACAGGGGTGAAAAGATGAAGCGTGTGGTCGCCGTGCTGTGAGGCGCGGGAGGGCCGACCCTCATGCGTAGGAGCCGAAACCTTGATCGCCCGGCCACGGCCCTTGCCCTTGCGATCCAGCAGCCGCGAGAGTAGGCCTTGCGCCCGCACAAGCCAGCGGTCGTGGTCCAGACGGGCGAGTCGCCGGTGCAGAAAAGTTTTCACGGGACCGCCAACCTTCATCTCCGCAAGAATTCGATACAGGATTTCCCACTCCGATTTCGACTCCCCCGCCGGCGGCAAGACCGGTTTCGAATAAGAGAGCCACTCCCTGTTCTGGATGACCATCCCGAGTGTCGCGAAATCCGCGCGTTCCAGCCACGTCCGGCCGGGGAGAACGGCATGGGCCATCTCGGCCGTCTGGCTTCGGAACAAATCGATGACCACCAGCAGGTCCAGTGAGCGAAAGGCTTGCCTTAGCCGGGTCTCATCCGGGATCGACCATATCGGGTTGCCTGCAATGACCACGAGGGCGCGAATGCGATCGTCCCCAGACGTGAGGATTTCGTCCGCGAGGATTCCTCCTGGAAGGGAGTCCATGACCGGCACATATCCGCCGATGCGGCTTTTCTGCGTCTGCACGCCGATGCCCAGAATCGGGCCCCATCGACCCATCCGGAGGCCGAGAGGATGGTACAGCCACCCGCCGGGGCGGTCGACGTTGCCCAACGCCAGCATCGCCGCATGGAGAAGCACATAGGCCAGCGAGCCGAACGGACCGAAATTTACGCCGACACTCATGTGCAGGATGGGGGATCGGGCTTTCAAGAAATCCGTCCGAAGGGCTTGGAGCGAATCGCGATCGAGTCCCGTAATGCGTTCCGCCAGCTCCAGCGGCAGGGAAGGAAGGGCATTCTTGAGATCGCCGAGTGAGGGAGTTTCCCGGATGGCCGCGGCCCAGCCCTGCGTGGCAGACAACTCGTGGATCAACCACGTTAGCAACGCGATGTCGGTTCCGGGGCGGATGGGAAGATGGCGGCCGCAGGTGCGGACGCTCTCGGACCGCCGCGGATCGACCCACCACACCCGGCCGCCGCGCTTCTCGATGGCCCGGATTCTCTGCATGGCATCCGGGAGAAACATGAAGCTCCCTTTGCTGACCATCGGATTCATACCGATAATGACCGCCAGGTCGCACGAGTCCAGATCCGGGATCGGATGGATGGCGCCATGACCGTAGATTTCGCCCGCGGCCCAGAATTTGTTGTTGCAATCCTGTGGGCCGGAGGTGAACGAGTTCCGCGTGCCGAGGGCCTTGGTGAATGCCGCCGTTGCAAGCAAGGTCATGAGACCGAACCCGGCGGGCTCGCCCATGTACATGCCGATGCTGTGGGGGCCGTGCTCCCTATGAATACGGCCCAACGTCGCCCCGATGTGGTCAAAGGCCTTCTCCCATGAGGTGGGAGCGAGTGCCCCGTCCGAATCCCGGAGAAGGGGTTGCAGAAGTCTGGAAGGATGCCTGGCCGTTCCGAGGAATTGAGTGCCCTGCGCACAGGCAAATCCATGGGTGCCTGGATGCTCCTTGTCCGGCCGCAGGCCGACGGGATTTCCAGCGGAGTCCCGAACAACAACGAGTCCGCATCCCGGCTCGCAGATTCTGCAAAACGTGTGGGGAACCGGGCCGCTCCCTCTTCCGTTGGCCGAATCAACCATGCTTCGGGAACACTACGATTACCCGCCGGCGATGTAAAGATGAGTCGCCGGGGAGGCGCACTCCCTGCCGGAAGGTTCTATCCGCCTTCAGCCGTGAAGCCGAGGTCTTTTCCCGGTTCGGGAGGCAGGTTCAGAATGTCCCGAGGGAAGAGATCCACGATGAAGTTCACGATGTCTTTCACCGAAACCACGCCGACCGGCCGATTATCCTTATCCACGATCGGAACGTGCCGGAAACCGCCTACGCTCATCTTGTTGAGGGCAAACACGATGGGATCGTCGAGTCCCAGGGTCTCCGGGGCACGAGTCATCACGGTCTCCACTCGGGTTCGGTGCTGATCCAACTTCGTCGCCGCGATCTTTAGCAAGACATCCCGCTCGCTGAAAATCCCGGTCAACCGTCCGTCATCCACCACCAAGACACAGCCCGTGTTCCGGTCCTTCATCTTCGCGACCGCCTCCTCGACCCGTGCGCCCACTTCGACGCAGACCGGTGTTCGAGGCTTGAGCGTGCGAATGGCTTTCTCGGTAATGGCTTGCTCGATGGCGGGACGGTCTTCCTCCCGCCGGAGTTGACTCTGCACTTCGAGATCCTCGTCGACAAACTGTTCCAGCGACATAACCCACCTCCCCTATGAATCCAGTGTCGTCCCGGATGGCCCGACCTGTCAAGGAGCGGAAACCTGAAAATTCGCAGTTGAAAATCGGTCCGTAGTCGCCCCGTGGTGTTTGTGTTAGGATGGGTTGGGCAAATGAACGTCAAGAACCCCAAGATGTCCAGTCGCACGATGGCCTTTTGGCTCGTGCTCATTGTGCTCGGCCTCCTCGGCTACCAGATCGTCACCCTGGCACGCCGGATCGACAAGGAAATCGACTACACCGATTTCCTCACGCAAGTCCACGCCGGCCTCGTCAAAGAGGTGGTCATCCGCGGCCACGAGGTCCAGGGAGTGACGCGCGACAACGGGAGCATCTTCCGGACGTTCGTGCCCGATGATCCCTCCATGATCGATCTGCTCAAGACCAAGAGCGTCATCATCAAGGTCAAACCGGAGGAGCGGGAAAACTGGTTCTCTGGATTGCTGCTTTCATGGCTGCCGATCCTGTTCGTGGTCGGTCTCTGGTTCTTCTTCATGCGACAGGTCCAGATCGGTGGTGGAAAGGCCATGTCGTTCGGCAAAAGCCGCGCGCGACTCATCGCCGACACCCAGAAAAAGGTGACGTTCTCCGATGTGGCGGGAATCGACGAGGCCAAGACCGAGTTGGAAGAAATCATTCAATTCCTGAAGGACCCGAAGAAGTTTACACGGCTCGGCGGCCGGATTCCGAAAGGGGTTCTGCTCGTCGGCTCGCCGGGAACCGGGAAGACCCTTTTGGCCCGGGCCATCGCAGGCGAGGCGGGCGTGCCGTTCTTCAGCATCTCCGGCTCGGACTTCGTGGAAATGTTCGTGGGCGTCGGAGCGTCGCGGGTGCGCGATCTTTTCCAGCAGGGAAAGAAAAACGCGCCCTGCATCATCTTTATTGATGAAATCGACGCCGTGGGGCGCCACCGGGGAGCCGGGCTCGGCGGAGGGCATGACGAACGTGAGCAAACGTTGAATCAGCTCCTTGTGGAAATGGACGGATTCGAATCGAATGACGGCGTGATCCTGATCTCTGCGACGAATCGGCCGGACGTGCTCGATCCCGCACTCCTGCGCCCGGGCCGTTTCGACCGGCGCGTGGTGGTGGCGCGACCGGATTTGAAAGGACGGTTGGCGATTCTCAAGGTGCATTCGCGGAACAAACCGTTGTCGCCCTCGCTCGACTTGGAGAAAATCGCGCGCGGCACGCCCGGATTTTCAGGCGCGGACCTGGAGAATCTTGTCAATGAAGCGGCACTCACGGCGGCCCAGCATAACAAGGCCGCGATTGAGTTGGAGGATTTCGAGAAGTCCAAGGACAAAGTGATGATGGGCGTGGAACGGCGGAGCATGATCATCAGCGATGTCGAGAAGAAGAACACGGCGTATCACGAGGCGGGTCATGCGCTGGTGGCCAAGCTTCTTCCGAACGCGGATCCCGTCTACAAGGTCACGATCATCCCCCGCGGGATGGCTCTCGGGGCGACGCAGCAACTCCCGATGGATGATCGCTACACGTACACCCAGGATTACCTGGAGGACACGATCACCACCCTCCTCGGTGGACGTTCGGCTGAAGAGGTGGCGCTTGGCCACGTCACCACCGGGGCGGGAAACGATCTTGAGAGGGCGACGGATGTGGCCCGCAAAATGGTAACGCAGTGGGGGATGAGCCGAAAAGTGGGGCCGCTGACGTACGGCCTGCGCGACCAGGAGGTGTTCCTCGGCCGCGATTTCCTGCGCCAGAAGGAGTACAGCGAACAGACGGCGATGGAGATCGACGCGGAAGTTAGGCGGATCGTGGGCGAAGGATACGAGCGAGCCAAGGCCCTGCTGGCGGAGAATCTGGAAAAACTGCATGCTTTGGCCAAGGCGCTGCTGGAAAAAGAAGTCATCGATTCCGAGGAACTGGAAACGATCGTTCATGGGGTTGCTGCCGCGGTCGCCCCAGCAGCCGTGGACGGAGGGGGAGCCGTGACCGTTGTAGCCAAGTCTTCCGTTTAGGAGAGGGTCCCGGTCCGGCCGGATTCATGGGTTGATGGATTCCGCAGGGGAATCCATGAACGTATGAATCGGGCGAGTACGGCGCTGAAGCATTGGGGACAAACCTACCGGCCTACGCACCATGCGATAGCGCCGCTGGAGTGGGGGAAGTGGCGGTTTTCCTTCGAGCGAACGGTGCCCTACATCATGGGCATCCTCAATGTGACCCCCGACTCCTTTTCGGACGGCGGCCTCTACGCGGATGTGGACCAGGCGGTTGAGCATGGTCTCCGAATGGAAGAGGAGGGAGCGGACCTCCTCGACGTTGGCGGCGAGTCTACAAGGCCCGGCTCCGAGCGCATCCCAGCCGAGGAGGAGATGCGGCGAATTCTTCCTGCCATCGAGCGGCTGGCCGGTCGACTGCGCATCCCCCTCTCAGTGGATACCTTCAAGCCTGAAGTGGCCCGCGAGGCTCTGCGATGCGGCGCCTCCTTGGTGAATTGCGTCGGGGCGTTCGACATGGGCGCGGACATGCCGAAGGTCGTGGCCGAGGCCGACGTTCCGGTCATCCTCATGCACATGCAGGGCACCCCGGAAACCATGCAGCGAAGCCCTTCGTACCGGGACGTTGTTGAGGATATCCGAACGACTCTCCTCCGCGCGGCCGGAAGGGCCCAGGCGGCGGGTGTGCCCTCGAGCCGGGTAGTGATTGACCCGGGCATCGGCTTCGGAAAGACGCAGGATCACAATCTCGATATTGTCCGACGGACATCGGCGTTTTCTTCGTTGGGCTTCCCCGTCCTCGTGGGGCCTTCGCGCAAGAGTTTCATCGGGAACGTAGTGGGGAAGGACGTTCAAGACCGGGACGACGGCACGCTGGCGGTGGTGGCGTGGGCTGCGCTCCAGGGCGTTCAATTCGTGAGAGTTCACGATGTGCGGCGGACGCGCAATGTGCTGAAAATGATGGAGGCCTTGATTCATGGCGCCGACTGATTTGTGGGCATGGATGAAAGACCATCTGGTCGATGCGCTCGACATCTACATCATCGCCTATCTCATCTATCGCATCATCCTCATGCTTCGGGGTACGCGCGCGGTGCGGATTCTGTTCGGCCTCGTCGTCATGATTCTTTCCTACTTCATCTCGCAGCGGCTTGGACTCGTTGCCACGAGCTGGTTGCTGGGTAATTTTCTTCTGTACGCCGTGCTGATCGTGGTGATCATTTTTCAGAACGAAATCCGGCGCGCCCTGTGGGAGTTCGGACGTACACCCCACTGGTTCGATGTCGGCTCTCGAAGCGGAGTGCAGGAGTTGGAGGAAATCATTCAGGGAGTTCACCAACTGGCCTCACGGCGCGTGGGCGCGCTGGTGGCCATCGAGCGAAGCGTGGGCCTCCGGGATTATGTCGAGGCGGCGACCACCGTGGATGCCAAAGTCAGCAAGGAACTGCTGGCGTCCATTTTCCATCCGACCTCGCCGCTGCATGACGGCGCGGTGATCGTGCAAAAACGCCGTCTGGCTGCGGCAGGATGCCTGCTTCCGTTGAGTCATGCGGCGGATCTGGATCCGGTCCTGGGCACCCGACATCGCGCGGCGTTGGGCTTGGCGGAGGAGACGGACGCGATCGTAGTGGTGGTGTCGGAGGAGACGGGTACAGTGTCATTGGCCGTGGATGGGGAACTGAGGCGGAATCTGGAAGCGGGGCGACTGCGAGATGATCTGTACCGGCTGCTCACCGAACCCGTGAAGAAGCCTGTCAAAGTGCGGTCGCCGGAGGAGTCGAAGGAACGGGCGGGTTCGGCCGAATCGGGACCGCTGGCCGCAAGAACGGAGGAGTCGGAAATATAGTGGGACGGGTCCGTAGGTTCTTCCTGGGCAATCTGACCGAGAAACTGGTGGCGTTGGCGCTGGCGCTTCTGGTCTATGGCTTTGTATTCGGGCAAAGCCCCGTCGAGCAGACGGTCCGCGTGCCGATACAACTGGAAAATTTGCCGCCGAAGTTCATCGTGTCCAAACTGGCGGTCCATAACGTGGATTTGCGGCTCAGCGCTCCCAAGACGCTCTTGGTCGGCCTGGAGGAGAGGAACCTCCGCGCGAACATAGACCTTTCAAAGTCAGCCACCGGTTTCCAGACCTACCTGTTTTCGCAAAAGAACTTCAGCGTGCCGCGGGGGATCAAGCTGGATAGCATTTCGCCTCCGGAGATCAGTTTTTTCGTGGATGAGCTGACCTCCAAGGTCGTCCCGGTTGCGCCCAACTTCACGAATCGGCTTCCGGAAGGGTACGAACTGGAATCGGCGGAAGTCACACCGAAGGAGATCGAGATCTACGGGGCGAAGCAGGAGGTGTCGCAGACCGACGAGATCCCGACACAGCCCATTGATCTTTCGACCTTGCGGGAGGATGCACAGCTTTCGGTGAATCCTGAACTCATCTCCCCCGACGTGAAAATGAGCTTCGGCGGCCGCGTCCAGGTCAGCCTGAGGATCCGGAAGAATTAGTCGGTTCAGTAGCCCGGCAAGTTCATGGGCTGGATCTACAGGGTCGGTCGTTGTGCCTCCCACGGCTTTGAGCACTGAGTCTGTTTGTCTCATGGGGTTTCCGGCTTTGGAATTGAAGGATAACTCCATGCGGGTAGTCGTGATTCCGGAATGGGGGGGGAAGATCGCGTCGCTCGTGGATCTCCGGAGGGGGCAGGAGTGGCTGTACACGAATCCGAATATCAAGCCAAGGCGTCCGGAATACGGGGCGAGCTACGTGCAGGATTTCGACATCGGCGGGTTTGACGAGTGCTTCCCCACCGTGGGGGCCTGCAACTATCCATCCGGCCCATGGAAGGGGGTTCCGATTCCGGATCATGGAGAGGTTTGGTCGTCGCCCTGGGAGTCGGCTCCTGCCGAGGGGGGGGTGCGGCTTGCCGTGAAGGGGCGGGCTCTTCCGTACAAACTTGAAAAATCCATTCGCCTTCTGGGCGATGGCAGGGTCCGAATGGAATATCGTGCGGAGAATCTCTCCTCCGATCCGATGCCGTTTGTTTGGAGCAGTCACCCCCTGCTTAATATCAAGCCTGGAATGACGCTTTCTGTTCCGGCCCGGTTCATGCGCGTAGACTCCGCTCCGGCATTTCCGGCCAAGTCGGGAGACACCCTCTCATGGCCTCGGTTCGAAGGTCTGGACCTGGGCCTCATAGCTGAGCGGGAAGCCGGGATGGCGGTCAAGCTGTACAGTCAATCGCTTGAAGAGGGATGGGCCGAACTGTCCGATCCCAACGACGGTGCGTCGATTCGGTTTGAGTTCGATCCCGGACAGGTCACACACGTTGGGTTATGGCTGAACTATGGTGGCTGGGCCGGCGTGCCCGGCGCCGCTCCCTATTTCAATCTCGGACTTGAGCCGTGCATCGGCGATAGTGACTCGCTGGAGGCGTCGGTGGCCCGATCAGGTGCGCACGCAGTTCTACCTCCTAGGGGAACTCGCGAATGGTGGATCGAGCTTAGGCTTTCTTGAGGGGAATCAATTCGGTTCCCCCCGAGGGCGAACAAGGGTACAGGTCGGGAGCAATTCCCGTCGAGACTTCGTAGCCCTTCGCAACGTCACGGCAGAAGCGGTCAACCTCGGTCTCCTGAACGAGGGCGATGGCGCAACCCCCGAAGCCGGCCCCGGTCATTCGTGCCCCGTGGCAAGAGGGTTGAGCACACGCGATCTCGACCATCGTGTTGAGTTCTCGCGTGGACACCTCGAAGCCGTCCCTCAGCGAAGCATGACTGGTGTTCATCAGTCTGCCCAAAAGGCCGGCGTTTCCGTGTCGCATCGCATCGACGGCTTCCAGCGTTCGGGCGTTCTCCGAAATAACGTGGCGGGCGCGCCGGCGGGCCGCATCATCGAGGGTCTCCTCGGAGTGTTTCAGCCGTGCTTCGTCGATCTGGCGGAGCGAGCGGACCCCCATCGTTCGTGCCGCACGCTCGCAACTGCCCCGTCTCTCGTTGTACTCCGAGTCCACCAACCCCCGCCTCGTCTTGGTATCCATCACCACGACGACGGTTCCCCGTGGGAGCGGCACATGCTGAAGCTCCAGGCTTCGGCAATCGATGAGGAGGGCATGCCCCGCCGCGGCAGCGGAGGAAACAAGCTGATCCATGATCCCGCAGTTCACGCCGACCCATCGATTCTCCGCTTTCTGACAGAGGAGAGCTGTCTTCATAGGATCCCAAGACAACGCGGACACCTCGGCGAAAACCCTTGCGGCGGCCAACTCCAGCGCCGCCGATGAGGAAAGCCCGGCGCCCCGTGGCACGTCTCCGGACATCACGCCTTCCCACCCGTGGATCGGAGTTCCATCAAGGGTCAGCGCCCACGCTACGCCCTTGATGTATTCGCCCCATTCAGGCCCCCCCTTCGCGAGTCCATCGAGCGAAAATTCGATCGTCTCGTTGAAGTCGATCGAATGAACTTTCACTCGGAGGTCGTTCCTCGCACGAAACGCGATCCAGACCGCACGATCAATGGCCATCGGAAGGACGAACCCTTCATTGTAGTCCGTATGCTCCCCGATCAGGTTGACGCGCCCGGGAGCACGGGCTACCGCGGTGGCCGGACCGCCGAAGCGCATCTTGAACGTCTCCTCCACTTTGTTTTTCATCTCGGAGATCACGCCACGCCCGTTCGGTCACTGGTCACGGAGCGCAGTCGTGCGGCCGCCTCTTCGGCGGTAAGGTCCCGCTGGGCCTCGGCGAGCATTTCGTAGCCCACCATGAATTTCTTCACGGTGGCCGAGCGGAGGAGGGGCGGATAAAAATGAGCGTGGAGCTGCCAGTGGGGTTGATCGTCGCCGGCGCCCGGGGCTCCGTGCCATCCCATCGAATACGGAAAGGACACTCCAAACAGGTTGTCATACTTCACCAGGAGTTCCCTCAGAATCGCGGCTAGGGCATGACATGAGGCTGTCTCCAACTGCGGGAGGTGCGGCACAGGCCGGCGGGGCAGCAGCAAGGTCTCGAACGGCCAGACGGCCCAGAACGGAACCACAACGACCCAGTGATCGTTCGCCAAAACGATGCGATGCGCCGCTGCCGCCTCCAGCTCCGCGTAGTCCACCAGCAAAGGCGCGCGATGGGCCTCGAAATAGTCTCTCTGAGCGCGGTCTTCCTTCTCAGCTTCATTGGGCCGATTCGATTGAGCCCAGATCTGTCCGTGGGGATGCGGATTGGAGCACCCCATGATCTCCCCCTTGTTCTCGAACACCTGAACCCAATGATATTGTCTCGAAAGCTCCGTGACCTCGTTTCTCCACGTGTCGATGACCCCCCGCATTTCCGCAACCTCCATCTGGGCCAGCGTCAAGTCATGCCGGGGGGAGAAGCAGATTACCCTGCAGCAGCCGGGCTCAACCCGGAACTGGAGGAGGGGATGCGCGGGCGGACCGGCAGGATTCGCGCGATGGGTGAGGGCCGGATAGTCGTTGTCGAACACGTACGTGTTTACGTACGCCGGGTTGACCGCCCCTCCGGCCCTCTTGTTTCCAGGACAGAGGTAGCACGACGGATCGTAGGGAGGCCGCTGAACCGACAGCGGCGGATCAATCTGACCCAGCCAGGGGCGTTCCGTCCGCTGTGGCGACACGAGAATCCACTCTCCGGTGAGGGGATTGCGCCGCCGATGGGGGGTCATGGGCGCCATTGTTCATGTGGGAGCTGCCCCCGTCAACCCCGCACCCAAGTTGGTGTGGTAGTTCAGTGAAAATGTCCTCCTGTAACTGTTCAGTGATTCTGTCCTCTTTCTTCGTGACCGAGAGGATCTTTGGAAAGGAGATTATCTTAACCCGATTTACATGGACCGGCACGGGATCTTCCGCCGCAACGACGCCCACTGGACGCGGGAGGAAGCGTAGGGGAGGGTCTTCAGACCTTCCCGACAAGAGGGAGCAAGTAGGGGAGGGTCTTCAGACCTTCCCGACAAGAGGGAGCAAGTAGGGGAGGGCCTTCAGGCCCTCCCGAAAGAGGGAGCAAGTAGGGGAGGGTCTTCAGACCTTCCCGACAAGAGGGAGCATCTGAAGTAGGGGAGGGTCTTCAGACCCTCCCGACAAGAGGGAGCAAGTAGGGGCGGATCTTTAGATCCGCCCCTCTTGGGAGCATCTGAAGATGCTCCCCTACGAATCGGCATTCTGTCAGAGGCTCTAAGCTCGACTTTTTCCATTCTTGAGCGGTGTCTGAAGATACCTTATGG